>NZ_JAPVYF010000006.1:0-103077 GCF_041431705.1 Streptococcus sp. 27098_8_74 | reverse complement strand
AGTTTCCCTTATATTCTAGATAACGTTTGGTTTGTAGTTGACCAGTATTATCATCAAAATAACGGTATAGTTTGTAATTTACGATTTGTGGTCCTTTAATTTGTTTTCCGTCCTCCCAGAAGGAGACTCTTACGTTATCAATCGTTTGGTCTCCAGTAAGTTTTTTCCCATTAGCATCTTCATAGTACCAATTCCCCTGTTTATCACTGTAGTAGTGACCGCCAGTGATATTATTTTCAGCAGAGGGAACTTGAGAATTAGGGGTATCAGTATCACTAGTTGTTGGTGACGAATTCTCAGTTGTAACACTCTCACTAGTCGTTGCACTTACCTCAGAATGTGTAGTTTCAGAATTAGCTGCTTCCGAACTAGCTGTGCTTGTGACTTCAGAGCTTGGTTTTTCAGAGACTGTTTCTGTTGAAGGAACTTCTAAGGTAGCTACTGGTGCTTCTGATACTGTAGCAGTCTCGCTAGAAGGGGTAGCAGGTGTATTTTCTGTAGGTTTAGTTGTGGCTTCATTACTTGCTGGAGCCTCAACGTCAATAGCGCCTTCTTTGATGATGGCTTCAACAGTTGCTTCATTAACAGGTGTAGGTTGTTCTTCAGCTGAAGCGTAGCTGAGTCCTGCAAAACTCAATCCCAAAGCAAGTCCTGTCACTGCAATAGTTACCCAATGTTTTTTAACTTTGTGAAGTTTAAAATGTACTTTCTTTTCCATGGTAATTCTCCTTTCATTTTAAACTTTTTACATACTGCAAAATAAGGGCTGTCATGAGAGTTTATGAAAAGTGAGCATTGGGGAGGAGTCCCTAACGATGTAAGTTAATCTTTTTGTGACAATCCTTATTTCTCCAAGCCTCCTCAATTTCTATATTACGAGACTGTTCGAGGCAAACATGAGTCCTGACGAAATGATTCTAGAAAAACGAGAGCCGTTCGGAATTTTCCTCCTTTCTAAGCATGGAAGATCTCGTTTATTTTGGGCTTCTAAGACACAAAAAACTAGAGCTTACTAGTATGAGGCGTCCCCTCTAGAGCTCTAGTTTGAAATGATGCTGTATTCTTTTTATGAGCCCTAGTTTGATGGTTCAAAGTGACTCAGGAATGGTTATCCTACTATAATCCTTATTTAGGCATTAGGTAACTAATGTCAATCTTTTAGATAATCCCCCAAGTGTCCTTTAAAGCAAAATTAAAACGCTTACATATTCACCTAGCTTCATTATAATCCTTTTTTAAGAATAAACAACAGAAACTAACGGAATTATCAAAAATGTTAAAGAACTGACATAAAAGATTCTATATTTAGTTTCGTTAGTCAAATAAGAATTCACCTGTGTAAATCATTTATATTTTTAATTTTTGTTCCTCATAGACAGACCACGATCTTAGTCAGATGAAAAAATAGAGTCTTTCTATCTAAAATTTTCTTTTCAGAATTGTCTTTTTAGGGGCTACTTCTCTCATAGTTTTGCTATCTCTTAAGGTTAATTGAAGCTTGCTTTAATCTTCAAAAGCCTTTGAAGATAAGCACTTGAAGGAGTTTGAGAAGCAAAAAAACTCTATTTAGGACCTTACATATGGTGTAAGGTCTCATTTTTACAAATCAAAGTTAATAATAGGAAGCGTCCGGCAGAGATTCATGAAAATAAGATGACTTTTTCCTATTTGTAATTTGTCTGAATATATCATAGAGTAGAGAAAACAATAGAAAAAAAGGATGATTGTTATAGATGGAAAATAAGGTACGTTTTAAACTACATAAGGTTAAGAAAAACTGGGTAACTATCGGGGTGACTACCCTCTCAATGGTTGCCTTGGCGGGTGGAAGCCTCCTAGCTCAAGGAAAAGTAGAGGCCGATGAGACGAGCGCACCTAATGGTGACGGCTTGCAGCAACTGAGTGAGGATGGTACTGCCAGTCTAGTGACGACAACAACTGTTACTGAGCAAGCTAGTGCTCAAGCAAGTGTGGCAGCAGTAGCAACAGCCAGCGTAAGTCACGAAACAAGCTCTCAGGCGACGACAAGTGCGGTCGCTCAAGAGGCAACTGCTCAAGCACAAAGCAGTCAAGTTATCGATCAAGAAGTGGCAGTTTCTTCGCAAACTCAAGCTAGTGCCCAAGAGACACTGACTACGGAACAGGCCTCACAAGGTCAGGCTACGACTCAAGTAGCTGGGCAAACAAGTGCTCAGTCTACTCCAAGTGTGACAGAACAAGCAAGACCTAGAGTCTTGACCAATGCTGCACCAGCAATCGCCACACGCGCTGCTGATAGCACTATTTGTATCAATGCCAACCGTAACACCAACATCACGATTACGGCCAGCGGTACGACACCAAATGTCACCATTATCACAGGGCCAAACACTCCTAAGCCAAACGTGACGGTGACAAGTCCAAATGGCACAAGACCAAATGTGACTATTGTAACGCAGCCAAATCAACCAAACAAACCTGTTCAACCAAGTCAACCGTCTCAACCTAACAAGCCAGTCCAACCAAGTCAGTCAAGTCTTGACTATAAACCAGTAGCTTCCAACTTGAAGACGATTGATGGCAAGCAGTATTATGTTGAAAATGGCGTTGTGAAAAAGAACACAGCGATTGAACTTGATGGTCGTCTTTATTATTTCGATGAGACTGGGGCGATGGTAGATCAAAGTAAACCTTTGTATCGTGCCGATGCCATTCCAAATAACTCTATCTATGCGGTTTATAACCAGGCCTATGATACGTCAAGCAAGAGTTTTGAACACTTGGACAATTTTTTGACGGCTGATAGCTGGTACCGTCCAAAACAGATTTTGAAGGATGGGAAAAATTGGACAGCTTCAACTGAGAAAGATTATCGTCCCCTTTTGATGACTTGGTGGCCAGACAAGGTGACACAGGTCAACTACCTCAACTATATGAGCCAACAAGGGTTTGGTAATAAGACCTATACGACAGATATGATGAGCTATGACTTGGCAGCTGCTGCCGAAACGGTTCAACGAGGAATCGAGGAACGTATTGGTCGTGAGGGCAATACCACTTGGCTTCGCCAGTTGATGTCAGACTTCATCAAAACACAGCCTGGCTGGAACTCTGAGAGTGAGGACAATCTCTTAGTTGGTAAAGACCACTTGCAAGGAGGCGCTCTGACCTTCCTAAATAATAGTGCGACAAGTCATGCCAATTCAGATTTCCGCCTCATGAACCGCACACCGACTAACCAAACGGGGACACGCAAATATCATATTGACCGTTCAAATGGTGGTTACGAGTTGCTCTTGGCTAACGATATCGACAACTCTAACCCAGCTGTTCAGGCAGAGCAACTAAACTGGCTCCACTACATCATGAACATTGGTTCTATCCTTGGCAATGATCCAAGTGCCAACTTTGACGGTGTTCGTATCGATGCGGTGGACAATGTGGATGCGGATCTCTTGCAGATTGCTTCTGATTACTTTAAGGGAAAATACCGTGTGGCTGATAATGAGGCCAACGCCATTGCTCACTTGTCAATCCTTGAAGCTTGGTCTTACAACGATCATCAATACAACAAGGATACCAAGGGTGCTCAGTTGTCTATCGACAATCCACTACGTGAAACGCTTTTGACAACTTTCTTGCGTAAGACCAATTACCGTGGCAGCTTGGAGCGCGTGATTACTAACTCTCTTAACAATCGTTCAAGTGAGCAGAAACACACGCTACGTGATGCCAATTATATTTTCGTGCGAGCCCATGATAGTGAAGTGCAAGCTGTTTTGGCTAATATCATCAGCAAGCAGATTAATCCAAAAACAGATGGTTTCACCTTCACTATGGATGAGCTCAAACAGGCTTTTGAAATCTACAATGCGGACATGCGCAAGGCTGATAAAAAGTACACCCAGTACAATATCCCAGCTGCCTATGCCACAATGTTGACCAACAAGGATAGTATCACTCGTGTTTACTACGGAGATCTCTTTACCGACGATGGCCAATACATGGCTGAAAAATCACCATACTATAATGCCATCGATGCCCTGCTTCGTGCTCGCATTAAATATGTAGCAGGTGGTCAAGACATGAAGGTCACTAAGCTTAATGGCTATGAAATCATGTCATCTGTGCGTTATGGTAAGGGGGCAGAAGAAGCCAACCAGTTTGGTACTGCCGAAACACGCAACCAAGGAATGCTCGTCCTTACAGCCAACCGTCCAGATATGAAGTTGGCAGCTAATGACCGTCTAGTGGTCAATATGGGAGCCGCCCACAAAAATCAGGCTTACCGCCCATTGCTTCTCAGCAAATCGACAGGTCTTGCGACCTACCTCAAGGATTCTGATGTGCCAGCTGGATTGGTTCGCTATACGGATAATCAAGGGAACTTGACCTTCACGGCAGACGATATTGCTGGTCATTCAACCGTTGAAGTTTCAGGTTATTTGGCAGTTTGGGTGCCAGTAGGTGCTTCTGAAAACCAAGATGCCCGCACCAAGGCTTCGACAACTAAGAAGGGTGAGCAGGTCTTTGAATCATCAGCAGCTCTTGATTCACAAGTCATTTACGAAGGTTTCTCAAACTTCCAAGATTTCGTTAAGACACCAAGTCAGTACACCAACCGTGTTATTGCTCAAAATGCCAAACGCTTCAAAGAGTGGGGAATCACTTCCTTTGAATTTGCGCCACAATATGTGTCTAGCCAAGACGGCACTTTCTTGGATTCTATCATTGAAAATGGCTATGCCTTCGAAGACCGTTACGATATTGCCATGAGTAAGAACAACAAATACGGTTCGCTCAAAGACCTCATGGATGCCCTTCGTGCCCTTCACGCAGAAGGTATCTCAGCCATTGCTGACTGGGTTCCAGACCAAATTTACAATCTTCCTGGAAAAGAAGTGGTAACAGCTTCTCGTACCAATAGCTACGGAACGCCACGTCCAAATGCTGAAATCTACAATAGCCTCTACGCAGCTAAAACACGTACCTTTGGAAATGACTTCCAAGGCAAGTACGGTGGTGCCTTCCTTGATGAATTGAAGGCAAAATATCCAGCAATCTTTGAGCGCGTGCAGATTTCAAACGGCCGTAAATTGACTACCAATGAGAAAATCACGCAATGGTCAGCCAAGTATTTCAATGGAAGCAATATCCAAGGTACTGGAGCTCGCTATGTTCTACAAGATAACGCTACAAACCAATACTTCAGCCTTAAGGCAGGTCAAACCTTCCTTCCTAAACAAATGACTGAAATCACAGCAACTGGTTTCCGTAGGGTTGGAGATAAGGTCCAATACTTCTCAACGAGTGGTTACCTTGCCAAGAACACCTTCATTCAAGTCGGTGCCAACCAGTGGTATTACTTTGATAAGAATGGCAACATGGTCACAGGTGAACAGGTCATTGATGGTAAGAAATACTTCTTCCTAGACAATGGTCTCCAGCTACGTCATGTCCTTCGCCAAGGCAGTGATGGTCACGTCTATTACTACGATCCTAAAGGAGCTCAGGCCTTTAACGGATTCTATGACTTTGCGGGTCCTCGCCAAGACGTTCGCTATTTCGATGGCAACGGTCAAATGTATCGTGGCCTCCACGACATGTATGGGACAACCTTCTATTTTGATGAAAAGACTGGTATTCAAGCCAAAGACAAGTTCATCCGTTTTGCGGACGGACGCACGCGTTACTTCATCCCAGATACAGGAAATCTCGCAGTCAACCGTTTTGCGCAAAATCCTGAGAACAAGGCTTGGTATTACCTCGATAGCAACGGTTATGCCGTGACAGGACTCCAAACCATTAACGGTAAGCAGTATTACTTTGACAATGAAGGCCGTCAGGTTAAAGGACACTTTGTCACTATCAATAACCAACGTTACTTCCTTGATGGCGATAGTGGTGAAATTGCCCGTTCACGCTTTGTGACGGAAAACAACAAGTGGTACTATGTCGATGGCAATGGTAAGTTGGTTAAAGGTGCTCAAGTCATTAATGGTAATCACTATTATTTCAACAATGATTATAGCCAAGTCAAGGGTGCCTGGGCCAACGGCCGTTACTATGATGGTGACTCGGGTCAGGCCGTAACCAACCGCTTTGTCCAAGTTGGTGCCAACAAATGGGCTTATCTCAACCAAAATGGTCAAAAGGTAGTTGGTCTCCAACATATCAATGGTAAACTTTACTACTTTGAAGGCAACGGTGTCCAAGCTAAAGGGAAACTTCTGACATACAGAGGCAAGAAATACTACTTTGATGCCAATAGTGGTGAAGCCGTAACCAATCGCTTTATCCAAGTTTCTCGTGGTGTTTGGTATTACTTTAACGCCTCAGGTCAAGCCGTAACGGGTGAGCAAGTCATCAACGGTCAACACCTCTACTTTGACGCTTCTGGCCGTCAGGTCAAAGGCCGTTACGTCTGGGTTAAAGGCCAACGCCGTTACTATGACGCCAATACTGGAGCTTGGGTCAGAAAACGATAAAGGGCAGAAGAAAATGTGATTTTGGGACTATCCTAGATGCTTTTAGATTAAAATTCAGTAGGTACCTTCCCAGTCTCACCGCTTTTAAGCACTTGAAACATTTTGTTTCAAGTGCTTTTCTTTTATTACTATCTCTTGATATGCCAAGCAGATTGTAAGCAAAAAATGAGTTTGATTAAGAGAATCGTCAATAGACTGCTTACTTTAGCTTTAAATTATGCTCAGTCATTCTAATGAAGAAGGTGGTGAAAGTGCTAAAAGTCGGAGTTTCTGTGTGAATTTAAGAAAATCTGAACGTTTTTTGGAAACGGTTTCTAACATATAAAAGCTATAGCTATATATCTTAGGCTTGTTTTTTCAAATAGATTATGGGTAGAAGGTTAGTCTTATGAGACTAGGGTTATGCATCTGTAATTGTATTCGCTCCCAAAATCCCTTAACATAGAATAGAGAAATAAAGTTATATTGAAAGGTGTATGTTATGGAAAAGAAAGTTGGATTTAAGTTGCACAAGGTCAAGAAAAACTGGGTGACTATTGGAGTTAGTACGCTGTCGATGGTTGCACTTGCGGGTGGAGCCCTTTTGGCAGACCAATCGGCACAAGCAGATGAAGTGTCACTACCTAATGGTGATGGTTTTGAACAAACGGATGCTGGGATTGAATCAAGTGCATCATTGATTAATGAAAGCTATTCACCAACCTTAACAGAAGATGCCACTTACGTGTCAGCAGTGCCATCGAACTCTGGAAGTCAAACAAGCACAGGCTACGAGTCGTCATCATCTGTTTCAACAGGAGGCTCATCTCAGACTGTAGTTGGTGGTGGAGCTGGTCAAGTTAGTTCATCACAAACTTCACAAGTAGTAGGAACACAAAACTCTAATTCATCACAAACGGGTTCTGCTTATCAATCAAGTAGCAGTTCGTCATCAGTAAGTGCTAGTGCATCAAGTTCTTCAAGCTCATCAAGCTCTGCTTGGTATTCTTATTCGTCGTCATCATCATGGTCATCATCATCGTCAGCTAGCGGTTTTGCGACAATTACAACGAGTTCGTCTGACTCAAACGGCATTCATTGGAATGGTGGTCGAAACACGACAATCACCATCACGGCTTCAGGAACAACGCCGAATGTTACTATCGTTTCGAATTCTAATAAACTGTTTCCAAACCTGACAGTTGGTCATTCGAACGGTTCAAATGCTAATGTCACTATCATTTCGCAAGGAAATCAGCAAAATAACTCAGGTTACCAAATCATCTCAGGTGAGACTAAGCCAAGTGTTGATTCGAACAATGCCAAGTCTTCATTTGTTCGTGTAGGCGAAAATCAATGGTATTATTACGATCAATATGGTCAAAAGGTCAAAGGCGAAAAGGTTATCGATGGAAAGGCTTATTACTTCCTTGAAAATGGTCTTCAAGCTCGTGACTCCCTTGTTAAAGGTAGCGATGGTTACACCTATTACTATGATAAAAATGGCGTGAAGGCTATCAATGGCTTCTACGATTTTGCAGGTTACCGTAAGGATGTACGCTATTTCGATTGTTATGGTCACATGGCTACTGGTCTCCTTGAAATGGGTAGCACAACCTTCTACTTTGATACACAAACAGGTATCCAAGCTAAAGACAAATTTATTCGCTTCTCAGATGGCCGTATCCGTTACTTCATCCCTGATACTGGTAATATGGCTGTAAATACCTTTGTTCAAAATAAAGAAAACCAAGCTTGGTACTACCTTGATGAACATGGTTACGCTGTGACAGGAAAACGTATCATCAATGGTAAAGAATACTGCTTTGACTCAGAAGGCCGTCAAATCAAAGGTCAGATGATGCAACAAGGCAACAAGCAATACTACATTTCTGCCCAAACAGGTGAAATGGCTGTGTCACGCTTTATCTTTGAAAACAACAACTGGTATTATGCGGATGCTTTTGGTTGCCTCGTTCAAGGTGCCAAAGTGATTGATGGTAAACTCTATTACTTCAACAAAGACCACAGCCAGCTAAAAGGTGGCTGGGCTGAAGGACGTTACTATGATGCCGTCACTGGTCAAGCAGTCATCAACCAATTCATTCAAATTGCGGCTAACCAATGGGCGTACCTTAACCAAGATGGTCACAAAGTGACAGGTCTTCAAAATATTAACAATAAAGTTTACTACTTTGGTAGCAATGGTGCTCAAGTCAAAGGTAAATTGCTCACTGTCCAAGGTAAGAAATGTTACTTTGATGCCCACACTGGTGAGCAAGTGGTAAACCGCTTTGTCGAAGCTGGACGTGGTTGCTGGTATTACTTCAACGCAGCAGGTCAAGCAGTGACTGGAAAACAGGTTATCAATGGCAAACAGCTTTACTTTGACGGTTCAGGTCGTCAAGTGAAAGGACGTTATGTTTATGTAGGTGGCAAACGCCTCTTCTGCGATGCCAAAACTGGTGAATTGAGACAGCGTCGTTAATTACTATGTACTTAAAAATCTAGAGCGAATTTTTCCTTTTCCTATCTAAATTATTATTATTTCCTATCATAACTCTAGATGATTAAATAAATGAAAAAACCAGCTGATGCTGGTTTTTTGAGTTGTTTTAGAGAAACTGTCAGTGTACGCTCAGATGCTTTTTCACGCTTAAATCCTAATAATTTTGTCCCTCTCATATTCACAAGAAGAAGCCATAGCCGTGTTATAATTGGTATTATATTTGCATGTAGGAAATAGAGTTAGAGGTAGTTATGGGGAACTATTTTCATTAAACTCGAGGTGTAATCGACTTTCTAAAGGAGAGAAATCATGCTTATCTTAGCTTTGAGTGTTACTGTCATATTATTTATCTTCATTTCGAATTACTACTTTTATAAAACAGACTTCAGAAAACGAAAATACCCATTACTCTATGCGATTATTGAAACCATAGCTGATTTGTTCACTAGGTAATATCTCTAACCCAAGCCTTTATTTCATCTTAGAAATGAAGGTTTTTTTATTTAAATTTACATTAATTTTGTAGGATGATTCTATCGTCTAAAAAAGTCTAAATCCTAACGATTTTAGTTGGTTTTATGTTATCCTTAGTGCATTTGTTCACAAGGTGTATTTATTAGGCAGATTATTAAAGGACGTTTTCTGAGAAAACGAAGGTAGATACATTAAACTGATATTACAGTTGTGTAATTGTATTCCCTTGTCAAATAGCTTATGATAGAAGTAATATAAGGGAAAAAGGTAAATATTATGGAACAAAAAGTACGCTTTAAACTGCATAAAGTGAAGAAGAATTGGGTAACTATTGGGGTGACAGCACTCTCAATGGTTACTGTTGCTGGTGGAACTTTGTTGGCGGATCAACAGGTTCAGGCCGATGAGCAAAATCCTGCGAATCAGTCAGGTGATAGCAGTCAGAATCTGCTTCAAGAAACGCCAGCTACAACTAATGATGCAGCAACTACAGTAGCACCAACTATCTCAGCAGATGCTAATACTGCGAGCGTGGCTATTCCTGTCGCAGATGCGACTAGCACGACAACCGATGTTACAGATAGGGCAGCGGCACCTGCTGCAAACGCAGCGACAGTGGAAACTAACTCAGGTCAAGCATCACCAAGTACAAATGTGCAAGCAGCTGCAGCTGATACGAGTGCCACAACAACTGATACAAATACAAATACTAACGCTGCAGTAACTGGAACGGATCGTGCAACAGCTACTACAGACCGTGCAGCAACAACTGATACGGCAAATACAGAAGCTCGTACACGTAGCCGTCGTGCCTTGGCAGAAACTCGTGAAGCCAATACCAATACAGCGACTGGTATCCAATGGATTAACGGCAAACAATACTATGTCAATAGTGACGGTAGTGTGCGTAAGAACTTCGTCTTTGAGCAAGATGGTAAGTCATATTATTTTGATGCTGAAACAGGGGCTCTTGCGACTAAGTCACAGGATGAATTTTCAACTAAACCTATCAAGGCGACCGTAGATTTTTCATCTGGAAATCAGCTCTACAAAAACGATAACAAATCTTTGGACCAACTCGACACCTTCATCACTGCGGATGCTTGGTACCGTCCAAAGAGTATTCTCAAGGATGGTAAGACTTGGACAGCTTCAACTGAAGCGGATAAACGTCCACTCTTGATGGTTTGGTGGCCTGACAAATCGACTCAGGTTAACTACCTAAACTACATGCAAAATCAAGGTCTTGGTGCGGGATCATTTTCAACCAACTCTAGCCAGGAAAGTCTAAATCTAGCTGCTAAAGCGGTTCAGACTAAGATTGAAGAGCGTATTGTGCGTGAAGGCAATACCAACTGGTTGCGTACAAGTATCGACCAGTTCATCAAGACTCAGCCAGGTTGGAATAGTAGCACTGAAAATAGTTCATACGACCACTTGCAAGGTGGACAGTTGCTCTTTAACAACAGTAAAGGTGATACTGGTAATCGTACCAACTACGCCAACTCTGATTATCGTCTACTTAACCGCACACCGACTAACCAGACGGGTACACGTAAGTACTTCAAGGACAATTCTATCGGTGGTCTTGAGTTCTTGCTTGCCAACGATATTGATAACTCAAACCCAGCTGTTCAGGCGGAGCAACTTAACTGGCTCCACTTTATGATGAATATCGGAAGTATCATGGCCAACGATCCAACAGCCAACTTTGACGGTTTGCGTGTCGATGCTTTGGACAATGTGGATGCTGACCTTCTCCAAATCGCTTCTGATTACTTCAAAGCAGCCTATGGTGTTGACAAGTCTGAAGCGAATGCAATTAAACACTTGTCATACTTGGAAGCTTGGTCTGCCAACGACCCATATTACAACAAGGATACTAAAGGGGCACAACTGCCGATTGATAATGCCCTTCGTAATGCTCTTACCAATCTTTTGATGCGTGATAAAAATACACGTATGCAGCTTGGAGACATGACTGCTTTTATGAATAGTAGTTTGAATCCACGTGGTGCTAACGATAAAAACGGTGAACGTATGGCCAACTATATTTTCACCCGTGCCCACGATACTGAAGCGCAAACCATTATCCAACGTATCATCCGTGATCGTATCAATCCAAATCTGTTTGGTTACAATTTCACCCGTGATGAAATCAAGAAGGCCTTCGAGATTTACAATGCGGATATCAATACAGCTCACAAGACTTATGCGTCTTACAACTTGCCATCTGTCTATGCCCTCATGTTGACCAACAAGGACTCTGTAACACGTGTTTATTATGGAGACCTCTACCGTGAGGATGGTCACTACATGGCCAAGAAGACGCCTTACTTTGATGCCATCGATACCCTTTTGCGTGCCCGTATCAAGTATGTAGCTGGTGGTCAAGACATGGAAGTGAAGAAAGTCGGAAATGACGGCCTCTTGACATCAGTTCGTTATGGTAAAGGTGCCAATAACAGAACTGATTGGGGAACTGCTGAAACCCGTACGCAAGGGATGGGTGTCATCATGACCAACAACTATGATTTCCGATTGGGTAGCAATGAAACTGTAACGATGAATATGGGTAGAGCCCACCGTAATCAGCTTTACCGTCCATTGCTTTTGACGACTAAGGATGGTCTAGCAACCTACCTCAACGATTCTGATGTCCCTTCAAACCTTCTTAAGCGAACAGATCGAAACGGAAACTTGACCTTCAATGCCAATGATATTTTTGGTGTGGAAAACGTGCAAGTATCAGGTTACCTCGGTGTCTGGGTACCAGTCGGGGCTAAGGCTAACCAAGACGCACGTACACAGCCAAGTAACCGTGCCAATAGTGACGGACAAGTTTATAAGTCTTCAGCAGCTCTTGATTCTCAAGTTATGTATGAAGCCTTCTCAAACTTCCAAGCTTTTGCGGACGATCAGCCAGAACTCTACATGAACCGTGTCTTGGCTAAGAACACTGACTTGCTCAAAGCTTGGGGTATTACGTCTGTTGGACTTCCACCACAGTACGTTTCAAGTAAGGATGGTACCTTCCTTGATTCAACGATTGACAATGGTTATGCCTTTGATGACCGTTATGATATGGCCTTGAGTCAAAATAACAAGTACGGATCACTTGAGGATCTCCTTAACGTCCTTCGAGCTCTGCACAAAGATGGTATTCAAGCCATTGCTGATTGGGTGCCAGACCAAATCTATAACCTTCCTGGTAAAGAAGTAGTTAACGCTACACGTGTAAATGGTTACGGTTATCATCAGGCAGGCTACCAAATTGTTGACCAAGCCTATGTGGCCAATACCCGTACAGATGGTACAGACTATCAAGGCAAGTACGGTGGTGCCTTCCTTGATGAACTAAAAGCTAAGTACCCATCTATTTTCAATCGTGTACAAATCTCAAATGGTAAGCAGTTACCTACGAATGAAAAGATTACCAAATGGTCTGCTAAGTACTTCAACGGAACCAACATCCTTGGACGAGGTATCAACTTTGTCCTTCGTGATGATAAGACCAACCAGTACTTCAATACTTCAGCCAACAGCCAACTCTTGCCAACACCACTTCGTGACACAGGTGCCATCACAAGCACTCAAGTCTTCCAACGTCGTGGACAAGACGTTTACTTCCTTCGTGATAACCAAACCGTTAAGAATGAATTTGTTCAAGATGGTAGTGGTAACTGGTATTACTTCGGTGGTGACGGTAAGATGACCAAGGGTGCTCGAAACATCAATAACAAGGATTACTATTTCTTTGACAATGGTATCCAATTGCGTAACGCCCTTCGTCGTGCTAGCAACGGCTATACCTACTATTACGGTCTAGACGGTGCCATGGTTAAGAATGCCTTCGTTGATTTTGATGACAAGCATAAGCAGGTCCGTGCCTTTACGACTCAAGGAACAATGGTAGTGGGTAACCTTCATTGGAGTGGCCACCATTTCTACTTTGACCGTGAAACGGGTATCCAGGCTAAGGATCGCGTTGTTCGTACAGATGATGGCAAATTGCATTACTATGTTGCTGAAACTGGTGACATGGGACGTAACGTCTTTGCGACAGACAGCAGCACAGGTAAACGTTATTACTTTGACGCTGATGGTAACACTGTGACTGGCTCACGTGTCATTGACGGTAAGACTTATTACTTTAACCAAGATGGTAGTGTCGGTACGGCCTACAGCAATCGTGCAGATTCTATTATCTTTGAAAATGGTAAGGCTCGCTACATCACACCAGCAGGCGAAATCGGACGTAGCATCTTTGTCTACAACCCAGCAACTAAGGCATGGAACTACTTTGATAAAGAAGGTAACCGTGTCACAGGACGCCAATACATTGATGGTCACCTCTATTACTTCAAGGAAGATGGTAGCCAAGCTAAGGGTGAAATTATCGAGGAAAACGGCATTAAGTATTACTATGAGCCAGAATCAGGTATTCTTGCTAGCGGACGCTACCTCCAAGTTGGTGATGACCAGTGGATGTACTTCAAACAAGACGGTTCACTGGCTATCGGCCAAGTTCGTGCTGATCATGGATACCTTAAGTACTTTGATAAAAATGGTATCCAAGTCAAGGGTAAAACCATTGTTGAAGATGGTAAGACTTATTACTATGATGCCCACAGTGGAGCTCTTGTCACAAGCAGCTTTGCTGAGATTGCACCAAACCAATGGTCTTACTTCAATACTGATGGCCAAGCCCTTAAAGGCAAGTGGACTATCAATGGCAAGGAATACTACTTTGACCAAAATGGTATCCAATACAAGGGCAAAGCCGTTAAGGTCGGTAGTCGTTACAAGTACTATGACGAAAACGATGGTCAACCTGTAACCAACCGCTTTGCTCAAATCGAGCCAAACGTTTGGGCTTATTTCGGAGCTGATGGCTATGCCGTAACAGGCGAACAAGTCATCAATGGCCAACACCTTTACTTTGACCAATCAGGTCGCCAAGTTAAAGGAGCCTACGTCACAGTCAATGGCCAACGCCGTTACTACGATGCCAACACTGGCGAATATGTCCCAGGAAGATAAGCAGTAGTAGCTCATGTGACTGACCAGAGAACACACAGCCGAGAATGAGGGAAAATTCTCAAGAAGAAAGATCGTGAAAACGGTCTTTTTTTGATAAAATGGTAAGCAAAAAGAAAGGATAAAAGTGTATGATACCAATTGAAAAGAGTGATGAGAGATTAGTAGGAAGGTATATCTTATCTTCATATAGAATGCTTAAGAAGAATAAGGACTTTTTTAATGAATTGAATAATTTTGTGTATGATCAATTTTGTGGTGTAAAGAGAAGCGATAGTTCAATTATTTTTGAAAACAGAGAGCGGTCTATGTTAAAATTACTGACTTTAAACTATTCAGATTTAAGGTTAATAAAAGATAAAATTGATAGTACGGTTAATAAAGATTTTGAGGTAGTACAAGAAGTTCGTTTAAAAGTAAAAAATGTATTGAAACTAGTATATAAATATTTAGCTAGTAATGTACTTTTAGAGTGTGAAGAGTGGTATGTTAAAAATAAAGATGTATTGACAAAGGAAGTAAGTAAAAATTTTGAAGTAAGCGCAATTATAACAAGTTATGTTAGCGATATTCAATTAAAAAAAATAAGGAAAGCAATACAAGAAGGTCAGATAAGTAACAATAGTGAAATAAACAGCCTACTAAAAAAATTTGAAGATCCGGATAAATATATAAGTTTTTTAGTTGACAATATTGATGAAAATTTTAAAGATACTCTAGATGTTTTTGTAAGATGTAATACTAACGATAGCTACGACTTAACTACTTTTTTAAGATATACCTTAAAAGAACATTCTGGAGTCAATTTATTTAATAATAGCGTTGGAAATTTTTCTTACAAAACTGACCTAAAAAAATATCTGGTTTTTAAATATAAAAAAGAATTTTCTAAAATTTATGACAAGATTGATAAAAAAGAACTTGTAAGAATTACTGGTGTAACGGTCTGCCCATACTGTAATCGTAATTTTGTGAATGTAACGAATGAAGCAAATACAAGTCAATTAGACCATTTCTTTCCTAAGAGTGAGTATCCTCTATTCGCGTTAAGCTTTTATAATCTAATTCCATCGTGTTATGGGTGTAATAATAGAAAGAGTAATAGTCAATTTAATATCTCACCATATGATGAAACAATAGAAAATATGGATGAACTTATTAAATTTACATATGAAATATCAAATGCGGATTTTTTTACGAACAAAAATAGTATTCAGATCATATTAGGATCAGTATCAGAGGTTGAGAATGATTTATTTAATGACAAAAAATTACTTGATTTACCTAATTTATATAGATTACATAATGATGTTGTTCAGGAGATTCTTTGGAAGTCTTCAATATATACAAAAGAATATAGAAATAGTATAGATAGATTACTAAATCCCACGACAGAGGTTATAAGAGAAAATGATGAAGTAATTTCAAAAGATGAGAAAGATAAAATAAAAAAATATATTACAGGTGACGATTTAAATAGAATTATTACTGGAGCATACACTACCTCAAAAGATTTTGGGAAAAGGCCATTGTCAAAGATGATTACAGATATTAGTAAAGAAATTGGTTTAATAGGAGTGGAGTAATGAAGTTAGTTGCACTAATTATTGAAGAATATAAAGAGCTATTTAAACATCAAATAATTAATTTTTCTGATGAGTATGAGGTTGAGTTTGAATTTTATAATGAAAAGCATGATAGTGATGAAGATTATATTCCAAAGTTTACTTTTAAAAAGAGAGACCAGTATATAGAAAATTTTTATCAGTCTAACATAGAGAATTTTTCAATAATTGCTGGAGTTAATGGAACAGGCAAATCAAGTATATTGAATATGCTTATTCATTATGATGTTCTTTACAATATTAAGAGCGATCATAAAAATTTGTCGTACTGCCTTGTATTCAAAGATGGTGATGATGTTTGTTTAGAATATTCTGAACATTTTTTTTCAATAAGACTAAAGCTCAAATTGAGATTGAAGATAATATATTTGAAATACAGCTAGAAAAGAAAAATGGAATTTCAAGATGTTTATCCAATCCTGAATATAATTTTGAAACCAGAATTGGATTTTTAGCTTCCGAATTCGATAAGAATTTTGCAAGGTCAAGTTCTTACGATAGGAATACAAAAGAAATTTTCCCTAGGAAATATGATCCACTCTACCCTATAAATATATTGAGAGCATACTGTCACTTGAAAGAGAGTAGTTTTATTCAATCGGATTTGAGATTGAAGTTAGAGATACGTTGGAAAAATTTCTCAGACATTTTTGAGGATAAAGAAATAACTCAAGAAAATCGGGAAAAGAAAAATAAAGTTTCCATTTCTCAGATGAAATATTTTGAAAAGAATATGCATAAGATTATAGTGGAGAATAGGGAGAAATTTAAAAACGAAACAATTTATAAAGTATGGAAAAATATTGATAAATTATATAGAGAAGGAATGGTCAGTGTTGATCATTATGATAACAATGGAAGTCAGGTTTTTTTAACAACCTATATAGTTTTCAATGGAATAGAAAAACAAAAGTTTTTTGAGGATTTTTTAATTTCATATGGAAACTACTTAGATTATAAAAAAAGAGTGGAGGAAATGAAAAAAGCATAAAAGATTTTCCTGATATTGAAATCAGTATGTCTAAAGGAGAAACGAATGTATTACTACTTATTAGTCAGATTTTACAAATTTTCTCGTATGATAGTGCTTCTGGTGATTATATCGTATTAATTGATGAAATTGAGACAGGTATGCACCTAGAGTGGTCAAGAAGAATCTTAGGATTTGTAGTAAACTATATAAAAAATGAAATCTCTGAAAAAAATTCTAATGTTAGTTTTCAATTTGTTTTTACGACTCATTCACCATTTATGTTATCAGATATTAAACCTGGTAATGTAGTCAGTCTTGAAAAAGAGAAAGGTAAAACGTTTGTTAGAGAACATACAAATACTTTTGCTAAAAATATTCAAGAAATTATGAATGAGGACATGTTAATTTCTAATATTTATGGAGACTTTGCTCTTTTAAAAATTAATTCATTAATTAATAAGTTGAGGGAAGATAAAATAGAAAATAAAGAAGTCTTTCTGAAAGAAATCAAGATGATTAGTGAGCCTATTCTTCGAAATAAACTTTTAGACATGTATCATCAAAAGTTTGATACATCGGAGGATTTGAATCGTACATTACTAGATAAAATGAACTTAACTACTGAAGAACGACAAAAAATTCTAGATATACTTGATAAAAAGAATAATTGATTAGTTGTTATAGTAAATAGTGATATGCCCCCTGTCAAGTAGACAGGTTAAATATCTAATAATAGTGTCTGTTTTATAAGGTCAATCGTACAAAATAAATGTACGGCTGTTTTTTATGCAGACCACTTAGACTTGTACTGTTCAATTTTGTTATTCTTAGCGATTGGGTATGACAAAGGATGTTCTGATGTTAAGGCAGCGTTTCTTACTTCCCAAGGCGTTTTACAGTCGTATCTACTTTGTGGTCGCTCATGACTATAAAAACGGATATAATCTTTGATGGCATATCGGAGGGAATTCTCATCTGAAATCTCATACATCTGATACATTTCTGATTTTATAATTCCCCAAAAACCTTCTATTGGCCCGTTATCAATACAATGGCCTACTCTTGACATGGATGGAATCATATCAGTATCTTTCAGCTTTTTTTTGAAAGTGCTTATTAGTATATTGAAACCCTCTATCGCTGTGAAATATAGGCTTAGCTGTAGGATTTTTTTCAATGGCTTTGTCAAATGTTTTGAAGACTAACCGATTATCATTTCGACCACTTATGACAAAAGCAATAGGATAACGATCATATAAATCAAGTATGGCACTATGATAGAGTTTCTTATGAGAGTTAGGGATCTTAAACTCTGTAACATCTGTTACCCATTTTTTGTTCGGAGCAGTCGTATAGAAGTTCCTTGATAACTTATTTTCTGCAGTTTCTTCAGGCTTAGCAGTCTTATATTTTTTCCTTTTCTTACGGATAAAAGCGTGAATATCGAGTATTTTCATAATTCGGTGAATTCTCTTTCTTGAGTAATTCGTATGATTGAAATGATTGATCCAATCGGTCATTATTCGGTATCCCAAGATATGTGAAAAACGTTCATCATATTCTTTAGTTAATTCCGCATTTCGCTGTTTAATTGTTCCTGTTCTGGAACTATTCGATGTTTCCATTTATAAAATGCAGACCTTGTAATTCCAAGCTTTTTCACTTCGTTCATCTATAGTACCTTGGTAGCGAGCAGCTTGTTCTGCTGGAAATTCTTCATAAATTTTATTTAAGCTTGTCTTGAGTCTTTGTTCTGATAGAGTATTGCCATCTGTTTTACTTGAAGATATTTTAGTTGAACTTTTTTCTACTGAGGTTGCGGAGTTAGGTTTACTTTGACACGCAATTAACAAAGTTTCGGAAGCTAGTAATGTAATACCTAAAAGGAAATGTTTTTTCTTCATAATATTAGCTGACTATGTTTTTATCATTTTGTGCTAGAAAGCCACTTATATTATAACTCATAAGATTGCAAAAAAGAACATGAAACGCAATGCATAACGCAATGCATAATTGTTGTGCAATATGTTTTATTCTATAGATAGAATGAATAGGAGGGAAGATATGGCATTTCAACTAAAATCTAATCGTAAAGAGACTGAGAATAAAACGATTCGTTTTCCTCTTCCACTAATAGAAGAAATTGAAAAGGTTATTCAAAATGAAGATGTCACTTTTTCAAGTTTTGTAATTCAAGCTTGCGAGTATGCACTAAAAGATATGGAAAAATAGACAAGTATTAGTTTGAGATTAAATTTTAGAGTTTTTAGCAATCTAAAAAGGAAATTAACATTGGTAGAAACAGAATTAAAATATTTGGTTGGGGAGGAAATATGGAGTATGATTTTAAATATTTAGTCACTAAGTATGGATTAGCAGGAGCAAGGGAAAAATTTGAAAAGATATGTATTGAGGTATTTCAAGAAGAATTTGGACCTTTAGCGAAGGAGGTTGCGGTATCACAAGGTGATGATGGCATCGATGTTCTAGTTGGCGACTTAGATGACAGACCATCAATTTATCAGTGTAAATTTTTTATTGATGGGATTGGAGATTCACAGAAACAACAAATTAGAGAATCGTTTAGAAAAGTGGTTACCAAGCATCCCAATATTTCTTCTTGGTATTTATGTGTACCACTAGGCCTAAAAATTAATGAGCTATTATGGTGGTCAAGATGGAAAAGTAAAATGAAGGCTGAACATAAAATAAAGATAGAAGTGCTTGATGGAGCTTATTTACTAAAAGAATTTAAGAAATGTGGCAGTTATAAATCAACATTTGATGATGATATCAGAAATGATTTAGAACAGATTAAAGTGTCTATTGAAGCCAGTAATAAAAGGGTTTACGAAGAAATATTGTACGGAGAAGATGAGATAGATGAAATATCAGAAATGTACAATGATACTATATTTGTATCAATGTTGAAAAGTGCAAAAATAACCGAAATTGACGATTTCAAAGTTGATTTTTATAATGCAGAAATTGCTAGACATGAGTCTCTTAGCAAAGATGACATCAATGGGAAAAAACAGTATGATAATTTAAGAAAGAAGATACATTCTATTTGGGAAACCCAATATCGTCTATACAAGCAACCTAACGATGGTAATTGTTTAATAAATCAAACTTATCTTAGAATCGAAGATTTAGATTCTAGCACTTTAGGGAGCCCGATAAGTGATTTTAATTTATTAGCTAAAAAGGGCATTTTACATCAGCTTGCTGATGATAAGAAATTAGGCTGGGTTGATAATTTTATAGCAGTGTTGGAAAAATATATGGAGGGAAATGATGTTGGAGATAATTGAGAATATAAGTTTCCAAGAATATTGTTTGACCCGAAATAGGGTTGCGATACTGTTGAATATTTTAGGAAAAGAGCACAAAAAAGATACAACTCAAGAAAAATTGATTATTAGTGATTTTTTTCTAAAATTTCCAGAATTAATATCTGATGAAATAGAGCTTGGAAGATTTGATATAAAGTACTCTTATTTCCATTGGAAACCTAATTATAAACTGTATAATGCAGTTCTTGCAGATTTATTAGCTAGAAATATTATTACATTTAACTCTTTGAGTAACAGATATTTCATTACAGATAAAGGAGAGAAATTTGTTATTGAACTATTTAGTGAAGAAGGGATAGATTGGAGCAAGATACTACAGTCTTGTGATTTTATAGTTTCTAAAGTGTTAAATAAAACAGTATCAGCTGGACAGACAATGATACAGAATAAATTAGACCGTATACGAGGTAATTAAATGAAATTATTGTTAAAGACACTTAGATTAATAGGTGTGAGGAAAAATTATGAGGTTCATTTTCATAAAGGATTAAATTATATTTCGGGACCAACTTCAACGGGAAAAACTGCAATTTTAGAATTAATAGATTATGCTTTTGGGAAAAAGAATCATAAATCGTATATAGAAATTGGAGAAAGTTGTACGGATGTGGAATTAGAATTTTATATATCAGAGAATCTCTATAAAATTAAAAGACCATTATCAGCTTTTACAGAACCTGTTCTTTTACAGACTTATGATAGTGTCAAAGAAAAATTTGCACAAGCGCGTGCCTTGGAAATTGATATTCCTTCAAATGAAAAATCATTATCATACTTTTTATTATCGAAGCTTAATCTAACTAATTTAACCATTAGAGGGAACGATTTTAGTTTTAGAGATTTATTTAAATTTTCCTATTTAAAACAGACAAAGATTGATAATGAAAATATTCTTAATGAGCAGAGCTGGGTGCATAATGGAAAAGAAAAAGCAACATTTGAGATTATTTTAGATATCTATGATAGTTTTCTAGCTGACCTGCAACAGAGTCTTAAAATTGAAAAAGAGAACTTAAAGGTAAAAGAAATTAGATATGAAGCTGTAAGAGAATTTCTAAAAACTGCAGAGATTGAGAACTATGAAACAGTGCAAGCGAAATCTGTTGACATTGATTCCAAACTAGAGGATATTAATTCTAAAATAGAAAAATATAAATCGGATATTCTGAAAACAGAAGTGGGAAATGATGTCAATGAATTGGTAGTATTTATTAGTGATCAAAAAGAAAAGCTAAGTAATCTAAGAAATAAGTTTTCAGATCAAGAACAGTATATACAAAAATTACAGTTACTAGAAAATCAATATTTTTCAGATATTAAAAAAATTAATGAACAGGTAGCAGGTATCAAAGCTATTAATAAATACGAATACTTGTATTGTCCAAATTGCTTACGACCAATTTCACTTCACGAAGAAGCAAGTTGCTTATTGTGTCATCAGAATATGGATGATATTGTAATTGAAATCAACGATTTGAAAAAGGAGCAAAGAAAACTTACAAAAAAGAAAAATGAGCTTCACAATTATATTGATTCAGAAAAGGAAAAGAATATTAGAGTAGACTTAGAAATAAAAAAATTACAGGATAATATTAACTCAGATGAAGAAAAATTAGATAGTTTAACCAGACAATATATCAATCCCTTAGCTACAGAAATTAGTTTGCTATCAATTAAAAGCGGTCAATTATATGAAGAAAAGAAGTCTTTAAATAAGAGCCTGAAATTTATTGAGGAACTTACAAATTTGGAAATGTTGCTTTCTGAAAAGAGGATAGAAGTTGAGGGGATAAAAGAACAAATTGAACGTCAAAAATATAAAGATGCCAAAGAGGACAAGTTGAAACAACTGTCTGAAACATTTTCAACTATATTATCATCTTTTGAGTTTCCAAATCTATATGAAGCCTATATTGATACAAAGAGTTACTTACCTTATGTGAGGGGACGTAAATACAGTGATTTAGGTAGTTTAGGAGCTGTGACTCTGATAACAATGGCATACTACCTATCAATAATGATTTGTTCAGATGTGCAAACTGGTAACCATTTAGGGTTGTTGATGATTGATACGCCTAGGAAAAACTTAGGGGCTTCCTCGACAAGTACAGAGTTTAGAGACGAAAAAATCTACGAATCTATAATTAATTATTTTCTTCAACTTGGAAAAGAATGTGAAAATGATTTTCAGTTAATTATTGTAAATAATGGTTATCCATCAGATTTTCCACGCGATTATATTGTTAAAGAATTCTCTTTCGATGGTCATGACGGGTTGATTGATGATTATAATGTGACTGATGAATAGAGAAGAGTTTGAGACAGATACCCATAATGGCTGAGAATTCACCCGAAATGCAATGTAATCATAGAAGATTGCGTATAAAAAAATTCCAACCCAAGGAAAACGGATAAGCCCAGTTTAAGATCTTATCCGTTTTTCTAGTTTTCGTGAGACAAAAAAACCACTGGCATACAAAACCACTGGCTTTCAAAAATTTATTTTTTCTTCCCTAGTACAAAATAGCGGCTAGGGATTTGTTGTGTCAAACTGACGGCGATGGCGATGGTAAATGAGGCCAGGAAACAAGCACGTAGGAAGCTGAGGCCTAGGTCTGCATTTCCAATCAAGAGGAAGTAGACAGCACGGTAGAAGCTCATCCCTGGGATGAGTGGGAACATACTTGAGGCTAGGAAGACTGTAGCTGGACATCTACGGTAGTGGGCCAAAAAGCGTGAGGTGATAGTGACTAATAGGGCAGGGAAGAGGATGGCGAGGACCTCGTGATGGGTATTATTCCAAATCAAGAGGTAGAGGAGCCATGAGCCCGCTCCTAGGGTTCCGAGGTCTAAGAAGTATTTCTTAGGCACTCGATAAAGCACGGAGAAGGCTGCTGTCCCTAGTCCTGCCATGAAGGTCTGAATCAAGACCCCCAGCCATGAGGTTGACGGTGTTGAGAACATGCCTGATAACTGTTCCGCAAAGGGAAGAATGGAAATCATGGCAAGAACACCGACAGAGATAGACAGGCAGGTGGAGACCCCTGACAGCATCAGTGCCAGACCACTGTAGTAGTTGTTCTGGGTGAACTCTCGAATGGCATTTACAAAGTAGGCCCCAGGAATCAAAATCATTAGGGTTCCTAGAATAATCACGCTGCGATGTTGCCCGATACCCAAATAATAGAGAATATTAGCTGATAAAGCGGCAATGGCACTAGAGAGGATAATCTGCAAGAAACTGGTATGAATATAATGGGAAAAGATCTGCATACCAATCCCCACAAAAAGTCCCGATATAGCCGCAGCAGTCCCATCAATCCAGCTACTTCCAAGGGCTAGCGAGAAGCTCCCTGCACCAATGACACAGGCTATAATATCCTCTAAAGGACGATAGAAAGTCTTCTGCTCAATGGTTTTCAGCTTTTGAAAAATGCTAGAAACAGGCTGATTTGGCTGTTCTGCCAGTTCTCGAGACAGGCGGTTTACTTCCTCTAGTTTACCTAGATGGATAGACGGGACTGAGGTAGCTAGGACACGAGACTCTTTAAGACCTGAGCGGTTGAGTCCAGAAATCATGACTCCTCGATTGACCACATAAGTGGAGAAGTCTCTGATACCAAGAGACTTGGCCATGTGTCCCATGGTGTCTTCGATACGGTAAATCTCGGCACCGCTCTCCATAAGGACACGGCCTGCCTGAAGGACGGCATCCATTTCATTTTTGGTTTCTATTTCTGTCTCTCTTGGAAAATCGATGGTCATTTGAACCTCCTTATCGCTTAATTCATCATTCCATTATAAGGCTTGAATGGTGGTTTTTCAATAGCTTTGACGACTAAAATAGAACTTTCTATGAGATTTTTCTTCTACTTAATGATAGGGGGCAGGAAAATGGGGGGCTTGCCTTTTGCCTTGCTATTGGTAGAGGCAAATGCTACAATTAAATTATAAAATGTATGCGTTTACATGTTTTTACGCTACCTTTCCTAAAAAGCCTTGCAGTCCTTTATTTATAGAGGTCTTAGCAATTAAAGAAGGGAACAAATGTAAGTGCAAATAGATGATACCTTTGAAAAGGAGGCAATTCCATGAAAAAAATTATCAATAAACCTGAAAATGTTGTGACAGAGATGCTAGATGGTTTGGTTTATGTTCACAGTGATTTGGTGCATCGTGTTGACGGCTTTGACATCATTGTAAGAAATGAGCAGGCTGCTGGTCAAGTTGGTCTCATTTCTGGTGGTGGAAGTGGTCATGAGCCAGCCCATGCTGGCTTTGTAGGTGATGGTATGCTTTCAGCAGCCATCGCAGGTGCAGTGTTCACATCACCAACACCTGATCAAATTTTGGAAGCCATCAAGGAAGCAGATCAAGGGGCTGGTGTCTTCATGATTGTTAAAAATTATTCTGGGGACATCATGAATTTTGAGATGGCTCAAGAATTGGCTGAGATGGAAGGTATCGAAGTTGCCAGTGTTGTTGTGGACGACGATATTGCTGTGGAGAATAGCCTCTATACTCAAGGTCGTCGTGGGGTTGCAGGTACTATTTTCGTGCATAAGATTCTAGGTCATGCGGCTCGCGAAGGTAAGTCTCTGGCTGAAATCAAAGACTTGGCTGACAAGATTGTTCCTAATATCCACACCATTGGTTTGGCCCTTAGTGGTGCGACGGTTCCTGAGGTTGGTAAACCTGGTTTTGTCCTAGCAGAGGATGAAATAGAGTACGGTATTGGTATCCATGGTGAACCAGGCTATCGCAAGGAGTCTATGCAACCTTCTCGACAGTTAGCTGAAGAATTGACAGGGAAGCTCCTTGAAGCCTTTGAGGCTAAGTTAGGTGAACGCTATGCCCTTCTCATCAATGGTATGGGTGCGACACCTCTCATGGAGCAGTATGTCTTTGCTAATGATGTAGCAAGCATTCTTGGAGATGCCGGACTAGATGTGGCATATAAAAAATTAGGTAATTACATGACATCTATTGATATGGCAGGCCTCTCATTGACTCTGATGAAGATTGAAGATGAGACTTGGCTTGAGGCTTTGGAGAGTCCAGTTAAGACTATTGCTTGGTAGTCTGACGTGAGAACTAGAAATTAGGTATATTATGGATAAAACAGTTGCAGTAAAATGGATGCAAGGCTTTGACCAAAAAGTTGAAGCAGAAAAAGACCACTTGTCTGAATTAGACGGTCCTATTGGAGATGGTGATCATGGTGCTAACTTGGCGCGTGGTATGGCAGCAGCCGTTGAAGCTATTAAGAGCACGGAACCACAAAGTGCAGCAGAAGTGTTTAAGGCAGTCTCAATGGCCTTGATTAGCAAGGTTGGTGGTGCCTCAGGTCCGCTTTATGGGTCTGCCTTTATGGGCATGATGAAGGCTGAACAAGCTGGACAGGATTTGGCAGGAGTACTTGAGGCAGGTCTCGAGATGATTAAAAAACGAGGCCATGCACAAGCTGGTGAAAAGACCATGGTGGATGTTTGGCATCCGGTTGTTGAAGCTGTCAAACAAGGTCAACTAACCAATGATGTCATTGACCAAGCTGTTCTTTCAACCAAGGAAGTTGCGGCTACAAAGGGGCGTGCCTCTTATGTCGGTGAGCGTTCAATTGGTCACATTGACCCAGGTTCCTATTCGTCTGGCTTACTCTTCAAAGCCCTACTAGAAGCGGAGGAATAGGACATGCCAGAACTTGGAATTGTGATTGTATCCCACTCTGCTGATATCGCTAAAGGTTTGGTGAGTCTGATTCGTGAAGTTGCGCCAGATATTCCTCTGACGGCTACAGGTGGTCTTGAAGATGGTGGCTTGGGTTCTAGTTTTGACCATGTTCAAGTAGCAGTGGATAGTCAGCCTGCTAACCGTCTCTTGGCCTTTTATGATCTGGGCAGTGCTCGCATGAATTTGGAGATGGTTGAAGAATTTTCAGACAAGGAAATCCTTATTCAGCAGGTACCTCTCATTGAGGGGGCCTATGCGGCATCAGCCTTGCTTCAGGCAGGAGCGAGTGAAGTTGAAATCTTATCACAGATAAATGAATTAACCATTCAAAAATAGAATAAAGGAAAACTATGACAAATCAAATTAAGTATAAATGGGCTACTCTTGGGACGGGTGTTATTGCCAATGAGTTGGCACAGGCTTTAGAGGCTCTAGGTGGTAAACTCTATTCCGTTGCAAATCGTACCTATGATAAGGGAGTGGCCTTTGCTGAGACATATGGTATTGAAAAGGTTTATAAAGAGATTGATGAAGTGTTTAAAGATCCTGAAGTGGATATTATCTACATTTCAACGCCTCACAATACGCATATCAATTTTCTTCGCAAGGCACTCGCAGCAGGTAAACACGTCCTCTGTGAAAAATCTATCACCTTAAATAGTGAGGAATTGGCAGAAGCTATCCAGCTCGCTGAAGAAAACCATGTCAAACTGGCAGAAGCCATGACCATTTTCCATATGCCTATTTATCGAAAACTCTCTGAAATCGTGGAAAGTGGTAAGTTGGGACCTCTTAAGGTTATCCAGATGAACTTCGGTTCTTATAAAGAATATGACATGACCAACCGCTTTTTCAATCGTAACTTGGCTGGTGGAGCTTTACTTGATATCGGTGTCTATGCCCTTTCCTTTGTACGTTGGTTCATGACGTCGCAACCGACAGAGATGGTTTCACAGGTTAAATTAGCTCCAACTGGTGTTGATGAACAAGCGGGTATTCTCCTTGCCAATGCAGAAGGGGAAATGGCAACGGTGACGCTAAGTCTTCACGCCAAACAGCCTAAACGTGGTACTATCGCCTATGATAAGGGCTATATCGAACTTTATGAATACCCACGTGGGCAAAAGGCGGTCATCACCTATACGGAAGATGGCTCACAAGAAGTCATCGAAGCAGGAGAAACCGCTAAAGCCCTCCAGTATGAGGTCCTCGATATGGAAGCAGCTGTTGCAGGCGAGGATGATCATACCTACCTCAATTACAGCCGAGATGTCATGGATCTCATGACACAACTCCGTAAAGACTGGGGTTTGACCTACCCAGAAGAAGAGTAGGAGTTTTGAAAACAGAGTAAAAAATTAGACTTATGTACTGACTCCAAATAGATATGCTGTCAATTAAAGTGAGTTTTTAGCTCTATATTCCATAGAAGTAAGGTCGTTTAATTGATTCTATATAAATACATTTATGTCAAAGGAGAAAGACTATGAGAAATTTTGCAAGTCCGTCACGTTACATTCAAGGTGAAAATGCCTTATTTGAAAATGCAAAAACCATTTTGGAATTGGGAACTCATCCTGTTTTACTATGTGACTCAGTAGTTTATGATATTGTAGGTAAACGTTTCGAAGAATACCTTGTTCAAAATGGACTCACAGTTGTACCAGTCTTCTTTAATGGAGAAGCATCGGATAATGAAATTAATCGTGTGGTCAGCCTAGCCAAAGAAGAAGGCTGTGATTTAGTTATTGGACTCGGTGGCGGTAAGACTATCGATAGTGCTAAAGCTATTGCAGACCTTCTACAATCGTCAGTTGTTATTGCCCCAACTATCGCATCTACAGATGCTCCAGTTTCAGCTTTGTCTGTTATCTATACTGACGAGGGTGCCTTTGAGCGCTATATCTTCTATTCTAAGAACCCAGAGTTGGTTTTGGTTGATAGTAAGGTTATCTCTCAAGCGCCAAAACGCTTGCTCGCTTCTGGTATCGCAGATGGCTTAGCAACTTGGGTAGAAGCTCGAGCAGTTATGCAAGCAAATGGTAAAACCATGCTAGGCAAACACCAAACACTTGCTGGTGTTGCCATTGCTGAACGCTGTGAAGAAATCCTTTTTGCAGATGGTCTACAAGCCATGGCCGCTTGTGAAGCTAAAGTGGTAACGCCTGCCCTGGAAAATATTATTGAAGCTAATACCCTTCTTAGTGGTATTGGATTTGAAAGTGGTGGTTTGGCTGCTGCTCATGCCATCCATAATGGTTTCACAGCTCTCACTGGCGATATTCACCATTTGACTCATGGTGAAAAAGTAGCCTACGGAACTCTTGTGCAATTGTTCTTAGAAAATCGTCCAAAAGAAGTTTTGGATAAATACATTCGCTTCTATCAACAAATTGGCATGCCAACTACTCTTAAAGAAATGCATCTTGAAAATGCAAGCTATGAAGATCTTCTCAAGGTTGGTCAACAAGCAACAATCGAAGGAGAAACTATCCATCAAATGCCATTTGAAGTGAAGGCTTCTGATATTGCGCAAGCCATCGTTGCTGTAGATGCTTATGTTCATGGATTAGCCTAAGTAAATTTGCTCTTTTGTAGGGAAAGTGCCACCATTCCCGTATAGGAATATTATCCCCCTCAGGCACTTATCCCAACAGGATAGTCAAATTCTTATAGGAAAGGGTTCAGTTCTGTATTAGATAGGACTGAGCCCTTTTTACTATTTAAAATCCAATATTTCTAAAGTTAATCAAAGCGGTTTAAGAACTTTTGAAAACATAAAACATTTTCAAGAAATCCTGATTTAACAGTCATTTCACTTGTGTAAGCGTTTCAAAAAGTGTATACTATAAGTAGAAAGATAGGAAAAGGAGATGACTAGTGGCTAGTATAACAATTGAAGCGAGCAAGGTAGCTAGAAAGAGTCCTATTCGCGTAGACAGTAGTCTTGTGGGGACAGTTTCTGGAGTGGAAGACGTGAGCGTTTCCCTACCATCGTCGAAAGCTCGTTTGAGTGTCGGAAAGTTGGGTTACAAGTCTAACACCATTTCTGTCGAGGACGGACAAACCGTTCGTGTTACTAGCAATTTTCTAAATCGTTTCATAGCGATAGCGCCGTTGTTACTCTATCTTGTTGGAGGTCGTTACCTCCCACTCGTGGCAGTCCTATCTACTATAATTTTGCTTTTTAGCTTACCTTTTCTCAAGTTAGAAATCGTAGGCTGATTAGAATTGGGAGTGGCTTAGCCCTCTGTTTGATACCTTTAACTCACTTTTTCATAATAATGCTAGGCCACTCCCTTTTCATTGGGAACGGGTCGAGACGAAAGAGTGGGTTATCAAAAAGGGAACTCGATAGAGTTTCCCTTTTTTCTTTCTCAAGTTAAATTCAGTTCTAAAAGACCTCAGTTGCTAAATCTGAGGTCTTTGTTGTTTCTAGTGATCTATTATTTACGATACAATTTGTCGTATTGATAGTAAGGGTCGAAGGTCACATTGATACCAAGCTTACGGAGAACATTTTTATCTTCATCAGTAAGGATGATAGTTGAGTGGGCTTCAGAACCCTTGAGGTTACCAAGTTCCTCCATGGCACGCGCCGCATCCGCATTGTTGGCAGCTGTAATGGCCAAGGCGATAAGGATTTCGTTGGAGTGGAGACGAGGATTACGGCTACCCAGATGGTCAATTTTCAGACCTTGGATAGGTTTAACCACTTCAGGCTCGATAAGTTTAGTATCCTTATCAATACCTGCAGAAGTCTTGATAGCATTAATCAAAGCAGCTGCAGTTGGACCAAAGAGTTCTGAATTCTTACCAGTGACGATTTGACCATTTGGCAATTCGAGGGCAAGAGCAGAACCACCTGTTTCTTCAGCCTTAGTGCGTGCTGCAACAACCACTTGGCGATCTTCAGGAGTAATACCAAGGTCATTCATGAGCAACTCAATCTTCTTGACAGCAGTCTCAGGAACACGTTCATTTTTGAAATCAAGGACGGTTTGATAGTAGCGACGGATGATTTCTTGTTTAGAAGCTTCTTTGGCTGCCTCATCATCCGTAATGGCAAAACCAACCATGTTAACACCCATATCCGTAGGTGAAGCGTAAGGTGACTCACCAAGGATGCGCTCAAGCATACGTTTGAGGACTGGGAAAATCTCGATGTCACGGTTGTAGTTTACCGTAGTTTTGCCATAAGTTTCCAAGTGGAATGGGTCAATCATATTGACATCATCAAGGTCGGCAGTGGCAGCTTCATAGGCCAAGTTGACTGGGTGATGAAGTGGCAAATTCCAAACTGGGAAGGTTTCAAATTTTGCATAACCTGATTTGATGCCATTGATTTGGTCGTGGTACATGTTAGACATACATGTCGCCAATTTACCAGAACCAGGACCAGGAGCAGTAACGACGATAAGGTTACGGCTAGTCTTGATATAGTCATTTTTTCCCATACCTTCAGGAGAAATGATATGGTTCATATCCGTTGGATAGCCCTTGATAGGGTAATGGATGTAAGACGTGATGCCATTTTTTTCCAGTTGGTTACGGAAGGCATCAGCCGCAGGTTGACCTGAATACTGCGTAATAACAACAGAACCCACATAGATATTGAGCTCGTTGAATTTATCAATCAGACGAAGGACCTCTTGGTCGTAGGAAATGCCAAGGTCACCACGAGCCTTAGAGTGCTCGATATTGCTAGCATTGATGGCGATAACCACTTCAACCTGATCTTTAAGCTCTTGAAGGAGCTTGATTTTATTGTCAGGCTCATAACCAGGAAGGACACGAGCAGCGTGGAAATCCTCCAACATTTTACCACCAAACTCCAAGTAGAGTTTCCCGTCAAACTGGTTAATACGCTCCAAAATATGGTCGCGTTGCAGATTCAAATACTGTTCAGAACTAAAAGCTTGTTTCTTCATAAATAAAAATACCTCTGAGGAAAATTATATCAAATGCCGAGGGTAAATGCTATTGGCGAGAGACGATTTATGGGAGAAAAAGAGGTGAAGTCAATCATGAAACGAATTTTTTATGATAGTCCTTTAGAGTTATTATTTAATTGGAGTTCTCATCTCAGCAGTTAGATTTTTAGATAACAATCACTTTAGAATATTGAATTTCATAAAGGTTTCACATTTGTCGTCTATAATTGGGATAAGAAAAATGAAGAGTCCTCATTTATCTTTGGTGTAGCTGAGGGCCAATGTCTTAAATGGAGGTGGAAGATGGTTCTCTTACAACAGGCAGTTGCTTATATTTTCCGCAAAAAAACGCGGAATTTTATTCTTTTTCTTATTTTATTTTTGATATTATCTTGCTTGTATTTTTGTTTTTCTCTTATGCAAGTTGGTGGAGGAATGGAGGCACAAATCAGGAAGTCAAGTGGGGCCAGTTTTGATCTGGTAAGTAAAGAAAGAGGGAGTGCCTTTTCCTGGAAAGAGGGGGAAAAGATTAGTCATCTATCTGATGTGATGACAACGATACCTGAATATATAAGCCCAGTACGACTAATCGATAAGAAGATCGTTACAGGAAAACAAACGGTGGAACGTGATGACCTTGATAATGAGGCTAATCAAGCCTTGGGAGCGACTTTCACTAAGGAAACAGGCCAAAGTGTTGATTTTCGGAGTGGTGCTTTTCAACTCCTTAAAGGGAAGCACTTATCTGCTAAAGGGCAAATTATGATTCATGAATCGCTTGCTAGGAAAAATAAGCTAAGCGTCGGAGACAAGCTGACCTTGTCCAATTTTCAGATGACTGAAAGTGGAGCTAAGGAAATGACCTTTGATATTGTTGGTATTTTTTCTGGCAAGAAGGAGGAGACATTTACTGGAATGTCCTCAGATTTAAGTGAAAATCAAGTCTTCCTCCATTATGAGGACTCTAGCCAGTTGCTTAATTTGACTGATAAGTTAGTGACAAAATTATCCTTTGGTATTAAGAATCCAGATAGAATCGACCAAGTCATTAAACAAGTGAAACAATTAGATATCGATTGGTATCGTCTACGTTTGGACGAGGACCGAAAAGCTTTTGACTCCTTGAAGGAATCGTCTCAAGCGCTACAAGGAATCGTCAGAACGATGTTGATTAGTTTAATTGTTACAGGAGTAGGTATCCTCTCGTTTTTAATGGCACTATGGACGCGTGAGCGAAATCATGAGATAGGTATTCTTTTAGCAATTGGGAAGAGCAAGGGACGCATTTTTGTTCAATTTCTTGTGGAGATATTGTTGGTGTCGCTTATGTCTTTGCTACCAGCCCTTGCTATTGGACGACTACTAAGTCGACTGTTTTTGCAAGAATTTATAGGACAGCAAGGACAGCAGCAGGCTCTTCAGTTATTAGATCACATTCCTCAGGGACTACCTTTAGGGCTATCTTATCTATGTCTTCTAGTCTTGGTAATATTATCGCTCGGTGTGACAACAGGTCTCATTTGGCGCAAAACTCCAAAAGAAATCTTATCTAATATGAGTTAAGGAGAAAGGAACACTATGTTAGAACTCAAAGATGTTACGTATAGTTATCAAAATAAAAGTGAAGCTATCTTCTCGAAGGTGAATTATCGTTTCGAGAAAGGTAAATTTTATAGTATTATTGGGCAATCTGGAGCGGGAAAAACGACCTTACTTTCCCTTTTGGCAGGTCTTGATTATCCCAAGAAGGGGCAGGTCTTGTTTAACGGAGAAAATATCAAGAAAAAAAGCTCTAGTTATCATCGTAGACACCATGTTGCGCTTGTTTTTCAAAATTACAATCTCATTGATTATCTTACACCTTTAGAAAATGTACGACTTGTTAATAAAAATGCCGATAAGAAGATACTTTCTGAATTGGGATTAGATGAAAAACAAATTAATCGAAATGTCCTGCAACTTTCAGGTGGGCAACAACAACGCGTAGCTATTGCACGGGCTTTGGTTTCAGAGGCTCCGATTATCTTAGCAGATGAACCGACAGGAAATCTAGACGACGAAACTGCCAAGGATATTATTGCTATCCTTAAAAGAATGGCCTTAGATCGCCAAAAATGTGTTATAGTTGTCACGCACAGTAAGGAAGTTGCTCAGGCATCTGATGTGGTTTTAGAGTTGAATAAGAAACAACTCATAGAAAAGAAAAAATAAAGAAAGGGCTCTTATGTTTCGAAACGCTTTTGCATATATTACACGAAAATGGTCAAAGTCACTATTACTGTTAACTATTATTCTTTTGATGAGTACTCTTAGTTTGTTAGGACTTGCTATGCGAAGTGCAACCCAAGAAGCTGCATCCAAGAGTCTAGGGGCAATTACCAATAGTTTTTCAATGCAGATTAATCGTAACACGAATCCTGGAACTCCTCGAGGGGCTGGAAATCTTAAGGGAGAAGATATTAAAAAGATTAGTGAGACTAAAGGAATTGTTTCGACTATTAAACGGATAAATGGTATTGGTGATTTACTAGATTATGAGATTATTGAAACAGAGCAAACGCTACAAAATCAATCGCCAGAACGTGCTAAAAATTTTAAGTCTACCTTAATGTTGACAGGAGTCAATGACTCATCAAAAGAAGATAAATTTGTTTCAGGTGCTTATAAACTAGTTGAAGGAGAACATCTAACCGATAAGGACCATAATCAAATCTTGATGCACGAAGGTTTAGCTAAAAAGAATGGTCTTAATGTAGGAGATAAAGTCAAGCTTAAATCTAATCTTTATGATGCTGATAACGAAAAAAGGGCTGATGAAACAGTAGAAGTGACTATCAAAGGTTTATTTTCTGGTCAAAATCAAGCTGCCGTTACCTATGCTCAGGAGTTGTATGAAAACACCCTCATCACTGATCTAGACACAGCTGCAAAACTCTATGGTAATACCGTAGAAACTGCCACTTATGAGGATGCCACTTTCTTTGCTAAAGGTGATCAAAATATTGATTCCTTGATAGCAAAGATTCAAAAGTTGGACATTAACTGGACCCTCTACGATCTTGTTAAGAGTTCATCAAACTACCCTGCTTTACAGGAATCTATTCTTGGGATGTATCGTGTGGCAAATCGTATGTTTATTGGAAGTCTCATTTTTACAAGTTTATTGCTAACCCTTCTGTTGATTTTATGGTTAAATGCTCGTCGTAGAGAAGTTGGTATCTTTTTGGCCTTGGGACTTAAAAAGACACAGGTTGCGGGTCAATTTTTAATGGAATTACTGATGATTGCCTTACCAGCCTTTCTTTTATCATATGGTTTAGCGAGTTTCTTTGCCGAAAAAGTTGGTAAAACAGTCCTTTCCAATGTTACGGAAGGTATCAATAAGCAAATGACAAAAGAATCTCTAGCTGCAAATCTCGGTGGAGGGGCTGAGGCAGAGAGCTTCAGTAAGACTCTGACTCAGATTCATATGACAGTCCAACCTAAGCAACTTTTGGTAGTCATTCTAGTCGGTGGCTTTATCTTAAGCTTGGTATCCTTGATTTCTTCTCGCTGGCTTCTTCACAAGAAACCCAAAGACCTCTTAGTTGATGTTGAATGATAAGTTTGCTGCACCTATAAAAAGCGGTATAATGAAAGAAAGCGACTATATATAGATGAAAAGGATAATGTATGAAGATACTAATCGTAGAAGATGAGGTCCTGATTCGAGAAGGGATGAGCGACTATCTCATGGAATGTGGCTATGAGGTCTTTGAAGCAGGCGATGGGCAGGAGGCCCTGGATCTCTTTCACAGAGAGACGCCAGATCTAGTCTTACTGGATATCCAGCTTCCTATCCTCAATGGCTTGGAAGTCCTCAAGACTATTCGGAAGACTAGCTCAGTCCCTGTCCTCATGCTGACGGCCTTCCATGACGAGGACTATAAGTTGACGGCCTTTGGAGAGTTGGCAGATGGCTATCTGGAAAAACCCTTCTCCTTGTCCCTCTTGAAGGTCCGTATCGAAGCTATTTTTAAAAAGCTTCAACCTTCCCGGGTCTTCACCTATGGAGAGGCACGGGTGGATTTTGAGAGTTACACAGCCAGCCTAGCAGGCCAAGCCATTTCCATGAATGCCAAGGAGTTGGAAATTTTGGAATACTTGCTCCAGCATGAAGGCAAGGCCCGGACCCGCTCTCAGATCCTCGATGCCGTCTGGAAGGAGACGGAGGAGATTCCATTTGACCGGGTGATTGATGTCTATATCAAGGAACTACGAAAAAAACTAGAGCTGGACTGTATCGTCACGGTGCGCAATGTCGGCTATAAATTGGAGAGACCATGACCAAACGGAGTATCTTTGCAAAGATCTTTCTGATCACCTTTGCCCTTTTCAGTAGCTTAGTCATCCTTCTACACGCTTCGGTTTACTTTATTTTCCCGTCGACCTATATCGAGTCTCAGCGCCAGACGATTTTGAAGAAATCACAGGCCCTGGCCAAGAGTTTCCAAGGTCAGGAAGAAGGGACCATTGAGTCCGTCATCGACCTTTATTCCAAGACCAATGATATCAAGGTCTCGATCAAGGGCAAGGAAAAACAGAATGCCCTAGAGGTCAAGGATGACCTGCTCGTGAACCCTGACAGCCAGAATAATTCTCTGGTCATTGAAGAGCGAAAGATCCAGACAAAAGAGGGAAAGAACTTGACCTTGCAATTCTTAGCAACCGTCGATTCCCAAAAGGAAGCGCGGGACATCAGTCTGGGCTTTCTCCCCTATAGTCTCCTTGCTTCCTTTGTCCTGTCAGTGATTGCCTCCTATCTCTATGCCCGCCTGATTTCTGCTCCGATCCTTGAGATCAAGCAGATGACCAAGCGGATGAAGCGCTTGGATCGGACAGCCAGTCTTCCTATTCACTCTCAGGATGAGATCGGCGTTCTCAAGCAACAGATCAACGACCTCTATCACCATCTCCTAGAAGTAATCGACAATCTAGAGCAGCAGAAACAGGAAAATCTGAAGTTGGAGCAGATGAAGGTGGAATTCCTACGGGGGGCCTCGCATGAGCTCAAGACGCCTCTGGCCAGCTTGAAGATTATCCTAGAAAATATGCGAGATAAAATTGGTCGCTACAAGGATCGGGACCGCTACCTATTAGTTTCTCTTGACATCGTCGATGAGATGAACCAGATTGTCCTAGAGATCCTGTCTTTATCTTCTGTTCAAGAATTAGGTGGTGATAAGGAGTGGATTCAGTTAGATGATGTGGTAAATCGCATACTCACTCAAAATCAAGTGTTGGTTGAGAATCGCTCCCTATCAATTGACAATTATCTTCCGGCAACTAGTATTTTCATGAATTTACCTATTTTGAAATTGGTTCTCTCAAATATTATCAGTAATGCAGTCAAGCATTCTGATAAGGGTGGAGTGATTCGAATAGGTTTAGAAAATGAAGGAACTGATTTTGTCATTGAAAATACGAGTGTATCTAAAGAAAATATTTCAACTAAAGCTCAGTCTAAGAAAGAAGGAGGATTAGGCCTTTTTGTGGTCAAATACCTTTTAGAGCATGAGGAACTTAGCTATAGATTTGAAGAAAGTTCTACGGGGAGGCGCTTTGTTATGGTCTTGCCCAAAAAGTAAAAAGCGATGGTTAAGGTATTAACCATCGTTTTTTTTTTTTGTATTGTTAAAATAAGCAAAGGCTAACCTTACATTTCAACTCTATTATTTTTCAATATTACCAAAATTTTAAGGAGTCTGGAGTATAGGTCATTGAAATGTTTTAAACAAAAAAGAAAACGCTTGCATAACTTCTAGAAAAACGTAAAATAGAACTATCAGACTCACGATGATAATAAAAACGAGGAGTAGAATCATGCAAAAACATTGGTGGCATAAAGCTACGATTTATCAAATTTACCCTAAATCTTTTATGGACAAAAACGGTGATGGCATTGGTGATTTGAAGGGGATTACCAGTAAGTTAGACTACTTGCAAAAACTTGGAATAACAGCCCTATGGCTTTCGCCTGTCTATGACAGTCCAATGGATGACAATGGCTATGACATCGCTAACTATGAGGCTATTGCAGATATTTTTGGAGACATGAGTGACATGGATGAGCTTTTGGCGGAAGCCAAGAAGCGTGATATTCAAATTGTTATGGACTTGGTGGTTAACCATACGTCTGATGAGCATGCATGGTTCATCGAAGCGCGTGAAAATCCAGAAAGTCTTGAACGAGATTTCTACATCTGGCGAGACAAACCTAATGAGTTAGTATCTATCTTTAGTGGCTCTGCTTGGGAATATGATGAGACCTCAGGGCAATATTATCTGCATTTCTTTAGTAAGAAACAGCCAGACCTCAATTGGGAAAATCCACAGTTGCGCCAGAAAGTTTATGACATGATGAATTTCTGGATTGATAAGGGAATCGGTGGTTTCCGCATGGATGTGATTGATATGATTGGTAAGATCCCAGATCAACTGATTGATACAAACGGTCCAAAACTTCACGATTATATCAAGGAGATGAACCAGGCAAGCTTTGGAAAGCACGACCTTCTAACCGTTGGTGAAACCTGGGGAGCAACACCTGAAATTGCTAAACAGTATTCAAATCCTGATAATCAAGAACTTTCTATGGTTTTCCAGTTTGAACATATTGGACTTCAGCATAAGCCAGATAGCCCTAAATGGGAGTATGAGAAAGAGTTGGATGTTTCAGCACTTAAGACTATTTTTAATAAATGGCAAACCGAGTTAGAGTTGGGACAAGGATGGAACTCACTTTTTTGGAATAATCATGATCTGCCTCGTATTCTCTCAATGTGGGGAGATACTGGTGTCTATCGTGAGAAGTCAGCCAAGGCCTTGGCTATCCTCCTTCATCTGATGAGAGGAACACCTTACATTTATCAAGGTGAAGAAATCGGCATGACCAATTATCCTTTTAGAACTTTGGAAGAATTGAATGACATTGAATCTCTCAACTATGCCAAAGAAGCTCTCGAAAAAGGGGGATCGATAGAAGTTATCATGGACCAAATCCGTCAGGTGGGTCGTGACAATGCTCGAACACCAATGCAATGGGATACGTCTAAAAATGCTGGATTTAGCATATCGGATAAGACTTGGTTACCTATTAATCCAAACTATAAGGACATAAATGTTGAATCAGCCCTTGCCAATCCAGAATCAATTTTCTATACATATCAGAAGCTCGTAGAGCTTCGTAAGACTCAAGATTGGTTGGTGGATGCTGACTTTGAACTCTTGGAGACAACTGACAAAGTCTTTGCTTATATTCGGAAAACCAAAGATAGCAGTTATCTGGTTGTAGTCAACCTATCAGACCAAGAACAAGACTTCTATTATGATTTCGAAAGAGCAGAAGTTGTCATTGCAAATACCGAATTAGAGCCAATTACAGACCAAGGCAAACTCCAAGCCTGGGATGCTATTTGTGTGAAAGTGAAATAAAAAGAAAAGTGGTTGTCAACTAACTGTTGGCGACCACATTTTTCTATTAAATAGTTGTTATTTCGTACTTTCTCTCAGAGTCAGTTTAGTGCCTAACATAGTAAGTGTCGGGATTTCTCTTGGAGCCAAGACTTGTTTATTGAGGACGTCCATGGCAGTTCGCCCCATTTCTTCGGTGTAGACAGTGACACAGGATAAGGGTGGAAATACCTGTCTTGCCATGATTGTATCATTAAAGGAAATGATTTGAATCTGATCTGGAACAATGAGGCCAGCTTCTTGAAAAGCTCTGAGTGCCCCAATAGCTAGGCTATCACTTGCGGCAAAAAAGGCATCTGGAAGTTTCTCCTCTGTCTCTAGTTTAGCTTTGATAAGTTCATAACCAGATAGTGCACTAAAGTTTCCTATCAATATGAGGTTAGCGTCGTAAATTCCCTCTTCAATACAAAAATTGCGATAGGCTCGCCGACGTGAATCAGGAATAATTTCTTGAAAGTCGGTTGTCTTCTCCTCACCTGTTAAAAGTCCGATTGATTGACACCCTTGGTTTTTTAAATATCGGAGGGCAGACTGAACAGCATTTTCAAAATCGGTCGTGATACAAGGGTGTCCCTGGGTTAAGGTATCGCTATCCACAAATACAAGGGGTTTCCCCAGTGCTTCAAAATCAGAAATTTGAGATTTACTGAATTTTCCGATACAGATTACCCCTATAACTTCCTCAGCCAGGTTAAAGGGGATATCGTTAAAATATCGTAGAATCTCGTAGTCGAGTTCCTGAGCCCTTTTTTCAATGCCGAGTCGAATATTATAATAGTAGATGTCATCTAATTCGTCTTCTTCACTTACCCATTGGATAATTGCCACTTGATGTTTTTCTTTTTTCAAGTTTCCGATTTTCTGATGTTTGGTATATCCGATTTCATCTGCCGCAGTTAAAATACGGTGCCTGGTTTCTTCAGTAACGGAGAGGTTTTCATCTTGGTTGAGAACACGTGAAACAGTTGCGATTGATACATCAGCCAATTTTGCGATATCTTTTAATGTAGCCATATTGTTCTCCTTTCATCCAAAGTATATCATAAATTCTAAAATTTTACCTATTTTTTACTAAAAAAACAGTAAAAATATTGATTTTCCTTGTGAAAGGGGTTACACTGTTAGTGTAAAAAAGAATAAGCGAGGTACATCCTATGAAGACATCACAGTTAAGAGAAAAGTTTAAAGAAGTCTTTGGAGTAGAAGCAGATCATACTTTCTTTTCACCTGGTCGTATTAATTTGATTGGTGAGCATACGGACTACAACGGTGGTCACGTCTTTCCAGCAGCCATTACTCTAGGTACTTACGGAGCAGCCCGTAAACGTGATGACAAAGTTTTGCGTTTCTTCTCAGGTAACTTTGAGGATAAAGGCATCATCGAAGTACCACTTGAAAATCTTCGTTTTGAAAAAGAACACAACTGGACAAACTATCCAAAAGGTGTTCTTCATTTCTTGCAAGAGGCTGGTCATACGATTGATTCAGGTATGGATATTTACATCTATGGTAACATTCCAAATGGATCAGGCTTGTCATCATCATCATCTTTGGAATTGTTGATTGGTGTTATTGCTGAAAAACTTTATGACCTTAAATTGGAACGCCTTGACTTGGTTAAAATCGGTAAGCAAACTGAAAATGACTTTATCGGCGTTAACTCTGGTATCATGGACCAATTCGCTATTGGTATGGGAGCTGATCAACGTGCGATTTACTTGGATACAAATACTTTAGAGTATGACTTGGTACCACTTGACCTTAAAGACAATGTTGTTGTTATCATGAACACTAACAAACGTCGTGAATTGGCTGATTCTAAATACAATGAACGTCGTGCGGAATGTGAAACAGCAGTATCTGAACTCCAAGAAAAACTTGATATCCAAACACTTGGTGAATTGGACCTCTGGACATTCGATGCATACAGCTACTTGATTAAAGACGAAAACCGTATCAAACGTGCCCGTCACGCAGTTCTTGAAAATCAACGTACACTTCAAGCCCGTAAAGCTCTTGAATCAGGAGATTTGGAAGGCTTTGGTCGTCTTATGAATGCTTCTCACGTGTCATTGGAACATGATTACGAAGTTACAGGTCTTGAACTTGATACTTTGGCACACACAGCATGGGAACAAGAAGGTGTTCTTGGAGCTCGTATGACAGGAGCGGGCTTTGGTGGATGTGCCATCGCACTTGTAAACAAAGATAAAGTTGAAGATTTCAAAAAAGCAGTTGGTCAACGTTATGAAGAAGTCGTTGGTTATGCACCAAGCTTCTATATTGCTGAAGTAGCTGGCGGTTCACGAGTACTTGATTAATGAGAAAGAAGTAAAGATTATGGCTGAAAATTTAGTAAACACTTTTGTAACTCTGGTTATTGAAAATAGTGATTATGAGGAATTGGACCGTATCTATTTGACAAACAAAGTTTTTGCTTTGGTTGGAGAAGGAGTTGCTGATGTTGAAACTGAAAGCTCTGAATTGATTGACCTTAAAGACCAGTTGCTTCAAGCGGGTGTAAAAGCTGGTTTCGTAGGTGAACTTAATGAAGAGCAAGATATCATCGGTGCTCAACTCATGGACCTGATTACACCAAGCCCTAGTGTTGTCAATCGTAACTTCTGGGATACTTATAAATCAAACCCAGAGCAAGCAATTGCTGATTTTTATGACCTCAGTAAACGCAATGATTATGTTAAGGTAAAGGCAATTGCTCAAAATATAGCTTATAAGGCTCCAACAAAGTATGGTGATTTAGAAATTACTATCAACCTTTCGAAACCTGAAAAAGATCCTAAGGCTATTGCGGCTGCTAAGAATGCGGTAGCTTCCGATTATCCTAAGTGTCAGCTTTGTATGGAAAATGAAGGTTATTTGGGTCGCATTAATCACCCAGCCCGCAGCAATCACCGTGTTGTTCGTTTCCAAATGGAAGACAAGGAGTGGGGCTTCCAATACTCGCCTTATGCCTACTTTAATGAACACTCTATTTTCTTTTATGGCCAACATGAACCTATGAAAATCAGTGACTTGACTTTTGAACGTCTTCTATCCATTGTTGAGGAATTTCCAGGGTATTTTGCGGGATCAAATGCTGACCTTCCAATCGTTGGTGGTTCGATTTTGACACATGAACATTACCAAGGAGGTCGTCATACTTTCCCTATGGAGATTGCTGGAGTCGAAGAGACGTTTAGCTTTGAAGGATTTCCTGAGGTTGAAGCAGGTATTGTTAATTGGCCTATGTCAGTTATTCGTATCAAGAGTAGACAAAAAGAGCCACTTTTAGCTTTGTCTTCTAAGATTCTGGCAGCATGGCGTGCTTACTCAGATCCAGAGGTGGGAGTTCTAGCTGAATCAGATGGCACACCTCATCATACGATTACTCCTATTGCGCGTATGCGTGATGGTCAGTATGAGTTGGATCTTGTTCTTCGTGACAACCAAACTTCAGATGAACATCCAGATGGTGTATATCATCCGCATGCTGATGTGCAACATATCAAGAAGGAAAATATCGGTTTGATTGAGGTCATGGGCTTAGCCATTTTACCCCCACGACTTAAGAGCGAATTAAAAGAAGTTGAAGACTTTCTTTTAGACAAATGTGAAGCTGTTGCACCTATTCACCAAGAATGGGCAGAACAACTCAAAGAAAATCATCCAGAGGTGACAGCTGCAACCGCAGAAGCACTCGTTCGTCAATCTGTAGCAGATATCTTTGCCCGTGTATTGGAAGATGCAGGCGTTTATAAGACTAATCAATCTGGACGTCAAGCCTTTAAACGCTTCCTTAATCAAGTTGGTCTTGTAGACTAGAATTATGTTATAATAATAGAAAAATAAGAAAAAGGTAAATTTTATGGCAATCTTAGTTTTAGGTGGGGCTGGTTACATCGGTTCTCACATGGTGGACCGTTTGGTTGAAGCGGGTCAAGAAAAAGTCGTTGTCGTGGATAACTTGGTGACAGGTCACCGTGCGGCAGTCCATCCAGACGCTGTATTCTACCAGGGGGACTTGGCAGATCAGGACTTTATGCGTAAGGTCTTTAAGGAAAATCCTGATGTCGATGCGGTTATTCACTTTGCGGCTTACTCACTTGTGGCTGAGTCTATGGAAAAACCACTCAAGTATTTTGACAATAATACAGCTGGTATGGTGAGGTTGCTTGAGGTTATGAACGAATGTGGTGTCAAATACATTGTCTTCTCATCAACAGCTGCAACTTATGGTATTCCTGAGGAAATTCCAATCCTTGAAACCACACCACAAAAGCCAATCAATCCTTACGGTGAAAGCAAGCTCATGATGGAAACCATCATGAAGTGGTCAGACCAAGCTTACGGCATCAAGTATGTCCCTCTTCGTTACTTTAATGTGGCGGGGGCTAAGCCTGACGGTTCTATCGGTGAGGACCATGGTCCTGAAACCCACCTCTTGCCAATTATTCTCCAAGTGGCTCAAGGTGTTCGTGAGAAAATCATGATTTTTGGTGACGACTACAATACTCCAGACGGAACTAATGTTCGTGACTACGTGCATCCATTCGACTTGGCAGATGCCCATCTTTTAGCAGTGGAGTATCTCCGCAAAGGTAATGAGTCAACAGCCTTCAACCTAGGATCTTCAACTGGATTTTCAAATCTCCAAATCCTTGAAGCAGCTCGTAAGGTAACAGGTAAGGAGATCCCAGCTGAGAAAGCTGATCGTCGTCCTGGTGATCCAGATACGTTGATTGCATCCTCTGAAAAGGCTCGTACGGTGCTTGGCTGGAAACCACAATTTGACAACATCGAAAAAATCATCGAAAGTGCCTGGGCATGGCATTCAAGCCATCCAAAAGGCTATGATGATAGAGATTAATTATAAGGGATAGAAAGCTCCATTTGGTCATAAACTACCACTTGGAGTTTTTTCCTATGCATCGTAGCAAATCTTTGCATTTTTATCTTATATTTTTTAAGATAATTCTGTTACAAATTGAAAAGGAGAACAGGATGGAAACATATACACTTTCAAATGGCGTTACGATTCCTAAAATCGGTTTTGGGACTTGGCAGATTCCAGAAGGGGAAGAAGCCTATAACAGCGTCAGTTTCGCACTTAAGTCTGGTTATACACATATTGATACAGCGCAAATCTACGGTAACGAGGTTTCTTTAGGTAAGGCGATTGCTGATAGTGATGTGGCGCGTGAGGATATTTTCCTAACAACAAAACTTTGGAATGACAAGCACGATTACGAAATGGCTAAAGCCTCTATCGACGAGTCACTTGAAAGATTAGGTGTGGATTATTTGGATCTTTTGCTCATCCACTGGCCAAATCCTAAGGCTCTTCGTGAAAATGATGCTTGGAAGGCTGGCAATGCAGGCGCTTGGAAGGCAATGGAAGAAGCCTATAAAGATGGTAAGGTGCGTGCTATTGGGGTATCTAACTTTATGCAACATCACCTTGAAGCTCTCCTTGAAACGGCTGAAATTGTGCCACATGTCAACCAAATTCTCTTGGCTCCAGGTTGTGCTCAAGAAGATTTGGTTGCTTATTGCCAAGAACGTGACATTCTTCTTGAAGCCTACAGTCCACTAGGTACTGGTAGCATTTTTGGAAATGAAGACGTTGAAGCAGTAGCTGAACGAAACGGAAAATCTGTTGCTCAAGTTGCCTTACGTTGGAGCCTTCAAAAAGGTTTCTTGCCACTACCTAAGTCAGTGACACCAAAAAATATCGAAGCCAACTTGGATATCTTTGACTTTGATTTGTCAGAGGAAGATATGGCAGTATTGGATAAGATTCAAGGCATCAAAACTCAGGATGACCCTGACACAGTTAATTTTTGATAGGGTAGAAGCAACTCGTGAGGGTTGTTTTTTTATACTGTATATGCTCGAATTTGCTATAATAAGGCTATCCTATCAATCACTATTAGAAGGGAAGTTATGCTATGGAATCGCGAAACCTTCTTCCTCAAAATACGCGTCTGATGGCTAATTTGTTGAGTTTCTCAGGAGGGGCTTTGGATGTCTTTTGTCATATGTACTACCATAGTTTAGTTGCCACACAGACTGGGAATATCCTTTTGTTGGTCGCTGACTGGCGAAACAGTAGTATGTACTATAACTTATTGCGTTGCTTTTCAATCTTTTTCTTTTCTTTAGGCTTTCTTTTTGGCATATGGTTTAAAGACCATCGTAAGAATGCCTATTGGCGTGTTTATGGTCTGCTTCCTCTTTGTGTGATGACAGCCATCCTGCCTTTCCTACCTTCAAATGCCTTGATTGAGCTCCCGATTATCGCTTTTTCTGCAGGTATCATGATGAAGACCTTTACTGGCAGTCAGATTGAGAATCATCCTTTCGTGATTTTTATGACTTCAGGAAATTATCGAAGGATGTTAACGGCCATCTATTATGCCATTCAGGGAAGTGGTGATCAGAGAGAATATCGTCGTCAGGCTATCAATTATAGCTTTGTCGTGGGAAGCTTTGTCGTTGGTGCTATTATCTCAGCCCTTCTGATGCATTTTATCCACATTTGGTCAATCTGGCTAATCACACTCAGTCTCATTACCATCATGGTTTACTATTCCTCTGAAGTGAAACGCCTAGGACTCAAGGAGACCAATCTTTAGGCACCTTTGTAGCAAATATTTTTGATAACAATTGTCTTGTGTTATAATTTTGATTATATTATTTTCATTTAATCAAAAAAAGGAGACATAAGATGCCTGTAGTAAGTAATGATTTTTCAGATATTGTTTATAACCGTCGTTCCATTCGTAACTTTGATCCATCTGTTAAGATTCCGCGAGAAGAATTGTTGGAAATCTTGGATAAAACTGTTACAGCACCATCATCAGTCAACATGCAACCTTGGCGTTTTGTGGTCGTTGATAGCGAAGAAGGTAAAGAAAAATTGAAACCTTTCGTCAGCTACAATGGTGTGCAAAATGAAACATCATCAGCCATGGTCCTTATTTTTGCTGATTTGAAGAGCCAAGAAAGAGCTGAAGAAATCTACGGCAAGGCTGTTGCTCAAGGAAAAATGCCTGAAGAGGTCAAAGAAAAACAATTGTCAAGTATTGTACCAATGTATGAAAATGCTCCTCGCGAAATGATGAATGAAATTGTCCACATCGATGCCAGCCTTGCTGCTATGCAGTTGATGTTGGTTGCACGTTCTTATGGCTATGATACCAACGCCATCGGTGGCTATAAAAAAGATGGCCTTGCTAAAGCATTTGGACTTGATGAAGACCGCCATGTGCCAGTTTTGCTTATTGCTCTTGGGAAAGCCAATGAAGAAGGCTTTGAGTCTGTTCGTTTGGACGCCTCTGATGTGACAACTTTTGCTTAATAAATAATCGACCATAGGTCTCGGAAGTGGAGACTTATGGTTTTTTCATGTATTAAGAGAGAGCTAAGTGTTTTTTAGCAAGAATGGGAATTTGCTTTAACTCACGATTAAGGTAAGGCCTCTCTCTTTGTGCTATAATGAAAGAAAACGTTTGAATATAAGGTAGATTTTGCCTTTTGCTAGGAGTCTGTTATGACTAACTATTTGGTCCAGAGGTTTCTCTGGTTTCGTGAGCGAGGCTTTGTCCAAATTACGCAGAAAACCTTGGTTTCGCTCTTTCCCTTTTTCCTCTTTTCAGGAATTATTCGGGTGATTTCGCTATCTGTCTTTTCAGAGCTTGGTTATATTAATCAGTTGTTTTCAGTTTCTGATTGGCTGCCAGCCTTTAGGATAACTGGTCAGGTGCTCAACAATCTTTCCAGTTTTCTTGGTGGTTTAGCGGGTCCCTTGTCAACTTACTTTGCAGGAAAATACACGGCTGGTCACTACGGTAGAAGTACTGGAACGGCTGGTGTGACCTCCCTTTTGGTCAGCTTGACAATAGGATCGCAAGAGTTGTTAATGTCTCCCATAAACGATGGCGATTTGACACGTATCAATTTACCAGCTTCGATTAATATTATGCTGGCTATCTTCGTGGGTTATCTGGTTGGCCAGATTTTTCGCTTTTCAAGAGCTAGTGATGATCAGATTGTGGATAAGGACTATATTTATCAACCTAAGACAGTTCGTCCCATCTTTTTATCCCTAATTCTGGCTGTTGGTCTTAATATCCTTTTGTTTATTGGAGAGCAACGGAATGTTTTTCAGACCATAGGTCAATATGTATCGAAAATCACTGTCACCCATAACCATCTATTCTCAACCTTTATGATGGGACTTTTGAACACTTTTTCTGCTTGGATTGGAAATAGTCAGGCTTTTGCCCTAAATTCAATTGCCGAGGATAGTTTTGCCTTGGAAAATTTGACCTATGCTGTTTCCCATCATACGACGACTGGGCTTCCCCACCTTTACACACTAACAAATCTTTATCATAGTTATGGCTTGGTTGCTGGCATTGGCTCAGGGCTAGCCCTCTTGGTGGCTCTGCTTTTAGCATCAACCAGTTATAAGGATAAGAAGGTGAGTCTTCTAAGTGTCTTTCCTAGTCTCTTTAACAATGGGGCTCCATTTATGGTGGGGATACCAGTCTTGCTTAATTTAGTTTATCTGGTTCCTTTCCTACTGTCACCTATGATCAATATGGGCATTGCTGCGGTGGCCTTGGCTATCCATCTTATGCCAGCTGCGGTTTATCCAGTTCCAGATGGTACACCAAGTCTTCTTTACGCCTTTATTGGAACTGGTGGTAGTCTGCGGGCACTTGCTGTTAGCCTGCTCTGTTTTGCGGTTGATGTTGCTATCTTTATTCCATTTGTGCGTCTGTCTAATAAAGTACAACACGGTCTAAAAGAGGAAGGAGAGAGCATTGAAACTAAATAAAAAAACGAAGTTGGTCTTTATCCTTGTCGCTGTCTTTCTCATTGGTTTGGCAGTTCCGTCTTATAGTTGGACTAGGAAAAATGTCAAGGAAATAGAGACTTTCTATAATTCAAAATTGTCTCCCATTATCATGATTCCAGGGAGCTCCGCTACGGAAAATAGATTCGACGGCCTAGTACGTAAGCTCAATCAAGACCATCGTGGTGTCAAGCATAGCCTTCTCAAAGTCAAGGTCTGGAACAATGGGCGTATCACCTTTGAGGGTAAAATCAAGGATAAGGATAACGAGCCAGTCATTGTTATTGGATTTGAGAATAACAAAGATGGCTATAACAATATCAAGAAACAAACCAAGATGATGAATCAGGCATTTGAAGCCTTGCAGAATAAATACAATTTCAATAATTTTAAAGGGTTGGGGCATTCAAATGGTGGCTTGATTTATACGGCTTTTATTGAAAATTATCTTAGCGACTACGATGTCAAGATAAATTCTTTGATGACTATCGGAACGCCCTATAATTTCACTGAAACCAATATTAAAAATAAATCGGTCATGCTAGCAGACTTTATAGCTGCTAAGGAGAATATTCCGTCTACCCTACATGTCTATTCGGTAGCGGGAACCATCACCTATGATTCGGACGAGCTGGTTCCAGATGCTAGCGTGTCCGCTGGGAAATATATCTATCAGAATCAGGCAAAAAGTTATACTGAAATCACTGTTACAGGTGAAGATGCCCAACACTCGGATTTACCAACCAATGATGAAGTAGTGGAACTAATCAAACAACATATCGAGGGACAAGGTGTTCGTAAGAAGCAAAAGACCAATCTAGAACCTCAATAGGCTATAATACTATGTATTATTAGTCTAGTTAGTTATTATCAAATACAAAAGAATAGAGTCTACGATGGCTCTATTTTTTTAGTGTAAGACTGACTCTTTAAGTTGTTGTAACCCCTTGTTTTACAACGTTGGTTTTGTTATAATTGATTGAAAAGAAAAAGATGAATGAGAGGTTCTGATATGCAAATACCAAGTCGCTTTACCATTGCTGTTCATATTTTGACCCTTATAGCACAAAATAAGGGAAATGAAACTAAGCTAACCAGTGATTTAATGGCAGGTAGTGTGGGGGTTAATCCAGTTATTATCCGCAAAACCTTGTCGCAACTGAAGAAAGCAGACTTGATTTCAGTTCAAAGGGGAAGTGGAGGAGCCACATTAGCCAAGGTACCAGAGGAGATTAACCTTTTGCAGGTTTATCGTGCGGTGGATAGCATCGGTCCAAGTGGCAAACTCTTTAGTTTTCATGACAATCCTAATCCAGCGTGTCCAGTAGGACGTAATATCCATGGGATTTTGGATCAGAGCCTAGAAGACGTTCAAATGGCAATGGAAAAGGAACTCGAAAAGAAAACTTTGGCTGGTATTTTAAAGGATGCTAAGGCCAACTGGAAAGAAGCTGGAGCTTGATTTTTAGATTTTAAACTATAAGAAATCGAAAGTTTTTCGGTTTCTTTTTTAATTCCCAAGTTGTAATGATTGACGTGACAATATAAAAAGTTATAATGTAATTCATATAATTACAACACAGGAGAAAATCATATGACATACGACTACAATAGTAAGATTTACCTCGCGGAGACGGTACTCAATGTGAAGGACTTGGCACGTCAGACAGCCTTTTATACACAGGTTATAGGACTTGAAATCCTATCTCAAACTGCAACAGAAATTGTTTTGGGTGCTGGAAACAAGCCGCTAGTTCACTTGATTGAAACCAATCGTGAGGAAGCGGTCAAGTCTAGTTATGGTCTCTACCATATGGCAATTTTGTTGCCATCTCGCGAGGATTTGGCAGATGTTTTCAAACATATTGCTGAGCTAGATTATCCATTTGTCGGTGCAGCTGACCACGGTTATAGTGAAGCCCTTTATTTGGAAGACCTTGAAGGCAATGGTATTGAGCTCTATAGAGACAAGCCTGTTGCTGAATGGGATATTCGTGAGGATGGTCGCATCGTTGGTGTAACAGAAGAACTATCAGCTCAAGAAATTTACGAGATGGGACGCAAGGTTGAGCCATTTGTGATAGCTAAGGATACTCGTATGGGGCATATTCATTTATCGGTCAAAGATAGTCAGCTAGCAACGGCTTTCTATCAGGATGTTTTGGAGCTGGCAGATAAGTATACCATTCCAAGTGCTAGTTGGATTGCTTCAGGTGATTACCATCACCACTTGGCTGTCAATGAATGGGGTGGCAAAAACTTAGCCAAACGTGAAAAAGGGATGATTGGTCTTGCCTACTACGTCCTTGAAGTAGAAGACAAAGAAGATTTGATTACCATAGCAGAACGTGCTAAGAATCGTGGAGCAGAGGTCAAATGGTTATCTTCTAATGCGTTAATCTTCGAGGATAATGATGGTATTTTGACACGAGTGAGAAAAAATATTAATAATTAGTGATTTTCAAGTCGTAACTATTGACATTACATTTGAAAGGTCTATAATGGTTATTGTAATCAAAGTTGTTACAAATAAACTTAACAATTTTAACAATTAACATTCATCACAAAGAAAGAGGGAATAACTATGACCTACTTTACAGACTTACAAACAAAGCGCCGTTCTATCTACGCATTAGGAAAAGACCTTGAGCTCTCTAACCAAGAATTGATTGAAACCGTTCAAGGGGCTGTTCTTAACACTCCGACAGCCTTTAACTCACAAACATCACGTGTGGTGATTTTGCTGGATGAAGAATCAGATGCTTTCTGGAATGAAATCGCTTATTCAGAGCTTGAAAAAGTAACGCCAGCAGAAGCTTTTGAGGCAACAAAAGAACGTTTGGCAGGTTTTGCCCAAGCTAAGGGAACAATCCTCTTCTACGAAGATCAAGATGTAGTGAAAGGCCTTCAAGAGCAATTCCCACTTTACGTTGAAAACTTCCCAATTTGGTCAGAGCAAGGTCACGGAATCGCTCTTTATGCAACGTGGTTGGCTTTGGCTGAGAAGAATATCGGCATGAACGTACAACACTACAATCCACTTGTGGATGCCCAATTGGCTGAAAAATACGACATTCCAGCTAACTGGAAACTCCGTGCTCAAGCACCATTTGGTCAAATCGTTGCACCAGCAGGAGATAAAGACATCCAAACAGAAGGTCGTTTCAAAGTTTTTGGCGACAAATAATCACTTTAATTTAGTCAGTCAGCTTGCCAGTAGGCTACATACTGACTGAACAAAATCATAATGATAAGACAAAAAAGTAGCAGGGTTGAGAAATCTTGTTATTTTTTTATCTTAAAAATAGTAATACCCAAGGAAAGTTATAGCTTGAATTTTGCTAAGGTGACACCGGACGTCAGCAATCTTTTTCGAAGTTTCATGACTAAGTTTTAAGTTTCTAGATTTTAAATTTTTAGGCTCGGGCTAAGACAATTTTCCCAATTTCCGAGTATCTGAAACTATTTGGTTTCGGGCGCTTTTGTAACGGCATCTTGCATATCAATTTTTCCAAGTCATTTTTTTGAAGGAGAAGTGCTATAAGATGTTAGAAAAGTTGTGTTATTTATATCATATTTCCAATGATTTTGACAATATCCTTTTTATTATTGACAAAGATACTTGTCAAAAATAAAAAGAAGCGTTACAATAGTTTTAGACGAAAGAAGGAGAGGTATTCTTATGGGAGCCATATGGATTCTTTTTATCCCTTTTATAGTTATATTTTATGCAAGCTCAGAAAAGAAGATAAAAGGATTGAACAGACGTATCAGACGATTAGAAAAACAAGTGAAAGGAAATAAAGAAATGTCTAGACTTTTAGAAGAATTGAAAGGCCAAACGGCCACTGTTACAGTAGATGGTGTTGGATTTGAGTATGAAATTATAGATATCGATGAAGATTGGGTCAAACTGACTCGTGTGAATCATAAACAACAGAGGGAAACCAAATTAGTCCGCATCGAAGATATTCAAGATATTCAACTATAAGGGGGCGAAAGCCATGATCTTAAAAAATCGACTGAAAGAGCTGAGGGCGCGTGATGGGCTCAACCAATCCGAGCTAGCTAAGCTAGCAGGGGTTTCGCGCCAGTCCATCAGTCTCTTGGAGCGAGGGGAATATACCCCTTCTGTAATTATTGCCATCACCATCGCCCAGGTTTTTAAAGAGCCTGTGGAAAATGTTTTTAGTCTTGTAGAGGAAGAGGAATGATTATGAAAAAGCAACAACAAGAACGATCTCCACGTTACCGTTTTTGGAGAAATGTAGGGATCATTACAGTTTCTGGTTTGATTGGAGGAGTCATCGGAGTTTTGACAGGCATGTTTGGATCAGAAAAGCCACTTGAAATCCAAACCTTCTTTAGTAAAGAAGTACTCTTTTTGGACTCAGCAGTTTTATTTCTGATCCTATTTATACTCACGATGGCCTTGTTGATTCACGCGAGAAAAGTCCATCAAAAAAATGCTCCAAATAGATGACGAAGATGAGGCCTATCACTATGACATTCAAAAGAATAAACTGTATGGTTTAGCGACCATTTTTAAAGGCATCATGATCTTGTCATACTTTTTAGTCATCATCTTTTATTGTCAATTGATGTCTATGGATAGACCTGGCACAGGGAACTTGGCTTTTATCTTTGGAGACTTTACCATGCTCTATCTTTTTCTTGCCTTGATTGTCCTATTTTTCCTAGTGGATTCCTTCTATCGAAAGACCTTTCATCAGCTTTATGGAAAACCAATTCCCCGCAATGCCAATGCCAAGGAAGTGCGTAAATTCATGATGAGTATGATGGATGAAGCAGAAAAGCAGATTAGCTACGAGGAAAATTTCGAAGTGGTTGTCAAGTTAAGCAATTATATCTTGCCGAGCCTTCTCCTTGGTCTCTTAATTATTGGAATTGCCTTCCAGACGGATATCCTTTTAGCTTTGATTGTTGTATCCATCATCTATATTTATATCCTTATTTCACAATACAAGATTACCAAACGTTATTATAAAGAGTAAAGGAGTCATCCATGTTAGAAATCTGTAAAAGCTTTTGGAAGTGCTGGAGATCTCTTCTTATTGAAAATTTTATCTTACATTTATTTACATACAATCAGTGGGTATGCTATCGGTCTTGAATCATAGGGATTCTGAGAGACCATCAAACGTGCTCTCAGTTATCGCTAATCAAACAAGCTCTCAGTTACAGCTGAGGTTTTTTTGATTCCCAATTGATTTTTGCAACCCTTTTCACTACAATAGAGATACAGAAAAGGAGGCGGACATGAACTATATTGAGTTTTCTGAAAATGAGCGTCTGTCCACGATTGTCCTTGGGATGATGCGGATCAGTCAGATGAGTGAAGATGAGGTGGAGGCCTTGGTGGAAGCAGCCTTGTCGATTGGGATCAACACCTTTGACCTGGCGGATATCTATGGCGATGGCCAGTGTGAGGTCCTACTGGGGAAGGTTCTCAAGCGCCGTCCGGATCTTCGGGACCAGATGTGGATCCAGTCCAAGTGTGGGATTCGCAAAGACGGTTTTACCTATTTTGATTTTTCGAAGGACTATATTTTGGCCTCTGTTGATGGCATCCTCGAGCGTCTGCAGATCGAGCGCTTAGATAGTCTCCTCCTTCACCGACCTGATGCTCTCATGGAGCCGGAAGAAGTGGCAGCAGCTTTTGATCACTTGGATCAAGCGGGCAAGGTCCGTCATTTTGGGGTGTCCAATCAAAATCCTATGATGATGGAATTGCTCAAAACGGCTGTCAAACAACCGCTCAAGGTCAACCAGTTGCAGTTGAGTGCTGCCTTTACACCGAGTTTTGAGGCTGGTTTTCATGTCAACATGGAAGGGCCAAAAGCAGCTGTGCGAGATGGTAGTATCTTTGAGTATTGTCGCTTAACCGATACGGTGATTCAAGCCTGGTCAGTCCTCCAGCATGGCTATTTTAAGGGGAACTTTGTCGGCAAGGAAGAGTTTGCGGCCCTTAATCATGTCCTCAATGACTTGGCGAAGAAATACCAGGTCACTCCGACAGCCATCGCCCTTGCTTGGGTCCTCCGCTATCCGGGTAAGATGCAGGCTGTCATCGGAACGACCAAACCCCAGCATGTCCTTAAAGCAGGGAAAGCAGCAGAGGTGAATTTGACCCGCAAGGAATGGTACCAAATCTACCTTGCTGCAGGTAATGATTTGCCTTAGAATATAAAAAAGAAGTTGCTAGTACTGTACTAGTAACTTTTTTTGTGATTTAAGTAGCTGAGAACATGTTGTAGAGTTTTGGCAGTCGAATGTCTTCTTTGGATAGCTTAAGTTTTTGAAAAACGTATTAAAATACTATCCTGTCCAGTCTTGAAAATGTTAATTTTACCACTAAAAACCTATTTTTTTATAATGTATTTTTCATATATCAAATGACATAAAATACTGTGTTTTGTGTCATTTTGTTTTTGTAGTAAATTTTGAGAAATAAATACTTTTGGTATACGCACATTAGACTACGTTTTTAGCTGTTTTCGAGGTTGAATCTCTTATTTTTCTGTGCAATAATAATGGCATCAAAGATGTTATCTGAGTTATAAAAATGAGAGGAGACTTAATATGAAAACACTTGATGTAGAGTCAGTTAAAACTTTAATTCAGTCACGACTTAGCAAGAATGAGAAACTGTTATCGTGTTCACAAGCTCATGGAACTGAGTCAATCTATGTTGCCATTACTAAAGACACCTATTATTACAAGATTTTTCGTTTGAGTGGTCATTAAGCATTACAATCTTTTGGACAAGAGACTGTTTCTAACCGTCATAGTGACTTTTGGCTTAAGTCGTCTATCAGTGATTTGCTTTATAAAGAAGGAAACTGGTATTACTTTGATCAGAGTCAGTATCTGGCTTTGAGACTTCTTCAATCTTTACAGTCGGAGGGTGTCCATGTACGTCTCTATAAACCTAAAGATCCTCAATTTTACATTTTTGTGCCAGATTCGAAAAAGGGATCGGGTCTCAAGTACCAATTTAATCAGACTTATCAAAAGACCTTAAAGAAACTGTTAAGGGGTGGGCTCTTGGCATGTCATCAAAGGAAACTGGTATATTTGACAAAGGCAGCGTATGCTTACTTGGAAGTAATGCGAAAGGATAATGATTTTCAGAATGCATGGCAGCAGTTATCTAAAAGCGCCCATCTAGAGAAGTTACCAGAACACAATACCTATATTAGTCAGGTGACTTATCGTTTATCAAAGTAGGAGTTACATTATAAGCTCTCAGGTCAATCTATTGAGCCACCAAAAATTTATGGAGCAAATGCTCAACGCTCAATCTTTAAGCGACTTAGAAATCATTTGATTTATTCAATTAAAGCATTTTTGAAAGAGAAAGTGGACCAAGTTTTATCCTGTTTGAAGCAAACTTTCTCTAGTAAGGTAAAACGTCTCGAGGCCCCCCAAGCAGTTAGCTTGGAACGAAAAAATCCTATTAATATTTTGTCAAAATCAAAGCTCAATAATGAGAGGGATAGTATCAAACAGGCATGGGAAGCTAATATTAATCATCGTTCAAATGAAAATATCAAAGGTTTAGTTTCAAGTGATACTTTGGACAAGTTAGCTCAATTTAGGCAGACACTTTCTGAGGGATAGAAAGGAGATATCATGTCAAATGATTTGACTAAAGGCTGGCGTGCACCGCCAGTAGGATAATAGATAAATAAACGTACATGTCGAGACTATGTGTCTCAAGCAATAAGAGGATTAGGAGTATATAAATGAGTTTTCAAATTGGTGGTGTCAGTTCAACAGGTAAAATTTTGTCATGGGGTGGCCGTTCAGTAGCTATTAACAAGATTAATGCCGTCGATGTCGTTTGTGACAAGCGTGCATTTCCGAAAATTGCTCTTTTGGGAGTATTTCTGGGATTGATTTTCTTAGGGAAGGATCCGTTTTTGGGGCTTTTATTGCTTGGTATTTGTGGCTTCTGGCTTTACTGGTGGTCTAATCACATTTACCACAATTACTGTGTCCGTATGAAGACGAGCTCTTCACAACCGTTCTATATTAATTTTGGTGATAATGCGGCCATGGCCCGTCAGGTCTGTAGGGCGATTGTTGAGGAAATGTCGGTATTATAACCATTTGAAGACCACTATGAAGGTCTTTTTTCTTATGAAAATGCTACATAAGAGACTAAATTCACTATCACAAGACTGAGACCAATCACAATCTTGTGATAGTTTACATGTTTTTAACATTGCCCCAAAATTCTTGAATTCTCTATTGTAAAAGCGTAAGATAGACACTGTTTTAATTCTAGTGCATTAAAACATGTCTTGAGAATCTTATCATCAGGTTCAAGGCAAAAGAATTTTATAAAAGAGGAGTCTCGAATGTCAGATAAACAAATGAAAACCCTTGGTTGGGTAGCAACCTTTATGTCAGTAATGATGTACGTATCTTACGTACCACAAATCATGGACAATCTGTCTGGTCATAAAGGAAACTTTATCCAACCTTTGGTAGCTGCAATCAACTGTAGCCTTTGGGTTTACTATGGTCTCTTTAAAAAAGAACGTGACCTTCCCCTTGCTGCTGCAAATGCGCCAGGTATCGTCTTTGGTTTAATTACAGCATTGACAGCTTTGTTCTAAAATAAGGCGAAATTTCTTTCTATATTATTTTTCTTAACGCAGAAAACGAGAGCAGAACTAGCGACAGTCAGAGATTGTCGTTCTGGTTTTACTCTCGTTTTATTTTTAGTTATTAAGAAGAGCTTTGATAGCATCTTCCATTTTTAGTGGATCAGTTTTGGAAGAAAAGCGTTCGACGACTTGACCTTCACGGTTAATCAAAAATTTAGCAAAGTTCCATTCAATTCTAGCCCCAAGCGGTCCAGATTTTTCTTGTTTTAGCCAATCAAAAAGTGGTTCTGCTTCCTTACCATTGACCTTGATTTTGGCAAACCGAGGGAAGGTTGTATGGTAATTGAGGGTGCAGAAGGTATTGATTTCTTCAGCACTACCAGGTGCCTGTCCCATAAACTGATTACAAGGAAAATCAAGAATCTCGAATCCTTGGTCTTTGTATTTGTCATAAAGTTCCTGCAAGCCCTGATATTGTGGCGTCAAACCACATCCTGTTGCTGAATTGACGATTAAGACGATCTTGCCCTTATAGTCCTGGAGAGACACGGGTTGGTCAGCTTGATCTGAAACTGTAAAATCGTATAAGGATGTCATAGAAAATCTCCTTTTATTTGTTTGAGACTATTATAGCAAAGTTAGTCAGAGAAGTGATTTTCCAAGAAGACTAGAGACTAAATTAAGTTTGTGATAGTTATTATTTATATAGGCATTAGGATTACTTATTGCTAATTGAGATGATACTATATGGAGATATATCACTTGAAAGTATATAACAAAAGGTTTAAAGGGGATTTGAATGTTACACTCATAAATTAAATTTATAACCCAGTATAAAATTTCTTTATTTTTCGGATGTGATAATCTCTGATAAGATAATGTCATTCAGTTTTGAAGCAGCTAGTGATAATAGGAGTTGAAAGTATTTTAGGTATGTTCATTAGCTGTTGATATTAGGATAAGAGAAAAGGAGATTCTTATGTCAGAAAAAAGAGAGTTAGTTTTGAAAGCACTTCGTGGAGAAAGTGTTGATCGTGTCCCGGTGGGATTTTGGCATCATTTTACTACTGAAGACGAGTGGTTACATGGTTTTGAAAATCCAGAAATTATTGATAAAAATAAGGCTGGTCATAAAAAATTTATTGAAGAAGTCAAACCCGATTTTGTTAAGTTGATGAGTGATGGTTTCTTTGCATACCCACAACCTGCTTTTAAAGATTTTAAGTCAATCAGTGACCTGCAAACAATTGAACCTTTAGGTGCAAATCATCCTTGGATTTCTGATCAAGTTGAACTTGTAAAAAGTTTGATTGCTGATTTTCCTGAAGATATTGTTGCAATTTACAATATCTTCGCTCCGGTTACTTATTTTAAATGGTTAGTTGGAAAGGTCTCAGGTGGAGATGATTCCATCGCAGATTACATTGAGGAGAACCGTGAAGCTTTGAAGCATGTTTTAGATGTTATTGGAGAAGACATTGCAAGTCTTAGTCAGAGAGTGATTAAAGAAGCTGGTGCTGATGGTATTTACCTAAGTGTTCAAAGTATTCAAGATAATCGTGTTAGCGCTGAGACTTATAAGGAAATCATTTCTCCAAGTGAATTAAAGGTTTTAGATGCAGCTAATGAGGTCAAGGGTCACAATATTCTACATATTTGCGGTTACGAAGGGGCTCGTAATAACATCGAACTCTTTAAAGATTATCCTGCTCAGGTAGTTAATTGGGCGGTTGGTCCTGAAGGAATTAGTCTGTCAGAAGGACGTAACATTTTTGGTGGTCGAACAGTCCTTGGAGGGTTTGAAAATGGAAAAGATGGCCTTCTATATACTGGAACTAAAAAAGCTATTCAGGAAAAAGTTAAGGAGATTATTGCTGATACTGGAACTCATGGGTTAATCATTGGTGCTGATTGCACGATTCCAAGTGATATTAACCATGAGCGTATTGAATGGGTACGTGAAGCAGCAATTTTGTAAGAAAAAGGAGAGATTAATATGAGTAAAAAGACATGGATTATTGGTGGAGCAGTTGTTGTAGCACTTATTGGGGCTACAGTTATTGGACGTAGCTTAACAGGAGATAAAAAAGCAAAATCAGACTCTGGAAAGGTAACAACATTAAAAGTTGCCCATACTCAAAACTATGTTCCTTATGATTTTGTTGATAAGGATGGTAATTCTGATGGCTATGAGGTAGCTGTATTAAAGGAAATTGATAAAAAGCTTCCACAGTACAAATTTGAATATACTGGAACAAGTGATGATGACCTTTTGATTGGTTTAGAGTCAGGTAAATATGATATTGGTACTAAGGGCGCGTGGTATACAGATGAACGTGCTAAAAAGTTTATTATTCCTAAGGATCCAATTGGAGCAAGTATTATTGGATTTACCATTCGTAAGGATGATAAAGATAAATATAAAAATATCTCTGATTTTGCAAAACAAAATGGTCGATTGGTGCCAATCTCACCACAAAATGCTCAGTGGAATGTTATCAAAGACTACAACGATGAGCATAAAGATCAACCAATTGAGTTAACATCTGCGGAATCTTTCCAAGTTTCAGATGCCTATGCATGGGTTTTGGAAAATCGTTATGATGCTTACTTTGATATTAAATTATCTTTTGAAAAGGCTGTAACTGATAAAGATGGTGCTTATCATCAATATGCAGATAAGTTGACTTGGTTCCCTTATAAAGGAATTCCAACCTATCCACTCTTCCATCGAGATAGTAAGAATGAAGAGTTTTCAAAAGAATATACTAAGGCAATTAAGGAACTAAAAGAAGACGGTACACTTGAAAAGTTGTCTAAAAAATACTTTGGTGAGGATGTCTTCTCATACGTAGACAAATAAGTAATTGTAACGTCGTAAAGTAGGATGTTTTGATAAGCTTCTGAAGTGAGTTTAGTTAGGAGAAATTATGGTCAATTATGACATTTCAAAAGTTTTTGGAGCATTACCTGAAATCATAAAGGGCTTACCGATGACATTATTGGTTATCTTATTAACGACTTTACTTGGGTCGTTATTAGGAGGATTAGTTGCTTGGGCAAGCCTTTCTAAGGATAAAGCTTTAGAGAATTTGGCTAAGGGATATGTTTTTATCTTACGCTGTACCCCACCGATTGTCTTGCTATTTTTAGTATTTTACGGAGTTCCAGAATTTCTTAATTGGTGGTTAGGATTAGATATTAATGATTGGTCAAAATTGATATTTGTTCTTGTGACTATGGTTCTCCTATTCTCAGCAATGATATCAGAAGTATTTAAAGCAGCTTATCAAGCAATCCCTAAAGGACAATTAGAAGCTGGGCTTAGTATTGGGCTTACTTCTGAACAAACCTTTGTAAGAATAATTGCCCCTCAAGCATTTAAGGTTGCTTTACCAAATATTACAACAGCTATACTTAACCTTATGCGTGATGCAGCTTTGGCTTATACGATTGGTTTTATTGATGTTATGGGCAAAGGGAACCTTTTGATTAGTCGCCATTTAGGAAATTATTCTTTGGAGACTTATACAGCTGTTGCCTTTGTTTATTGGGGAATAGCATTAATTCTATCGTTGATTTCTAGGATAGCAGAGCAACAATTGAGTGTAAAAGAGAGGTAAAAAATGAATATTACTTTTATTATAGATACCTTTATCAAGGCTTTATATGGTGTTCCGGTAACACTGGGAATCATGGTTGTGGCTATTCTATTGAGTTTTCTACCTGCTTTATTTCTCGCTTTGGGTCAAATTTATAAGGTACGAGGTGTTAAGACTTTTTCAATTGTGTATCTTGCGTTTATTCGTGCAACACCTCCAATTCTTTTAATTTTATTCTTTTATAGTTTGTTCCCTAGTTTGTTAAATCAGTTTTTTAAAGGTATTGGGAGTCACATAGATGTCTTCAAAGTTAATCCGCTGTACTATGCCTTTATTATCTATAGCTTGATGACGACAGGAAGCTTATCGGAAATCATTCGATCAGCATTACTAACTGTTGATAAAGGTCAACTAGAAGCTGCACAAGCGATAGGCTTAACAACAAGACAAGCCTATCTGAGAATCGTTTTTCCACAGGCACTTAAGGCCGCTCTTCCAAATTTGTGTAACTTAGTTATCAATATTGTAAAAGGAACGTCACTTGTCTTTGTTATGACGATAAAAGATATTACCGCAATTGCACGAGTCGAAGCAGCATATGGATATCAATATTTTGAATCTTATTTTGTCATCTTCATTTTATATTTAATCATTTGTGGTATCATTCAAGTTCTCTTTAACTTTGGAGAAAGAAAATTGCAATTTACATAGAGGGAGTCACTATGCTAGAAGCTAAACATATATCAAAAACATTTGGAGATCGTCAGGTTCTTGTTGATGTCAATCTACAAGTGAAACAGGGAGATGTGGTTGTCATCTTGGGACCATCAGGTTCAGGAAAAACAACTTTCTTACGTTGCCTTAATCATTTGGAGAAAGCTGATGGAGGTCAATTAACAATTTCGGGTAAGGACTACTCTTTGGAAAAGTTATCAAAGAAAGATATTTTAGATATCCGAAAGAAAACAGCTTTTGTATTTCAACATTACAATTTATTTGCAAACAAGACTGCCATTGAGAATATCTTGGAAGGTTTAGTGATTGCTAGGAAAGTTCCCAAAAGTGAAGCGCAAGAGATTGCTGAAGAAGCACTTAAAAAAGTTGGTCTTCTGGATTTTAAAGATTACTACCCATCACAACTTTCAGGAGGACAACAACAACGTATTGGTTTAGCTAGAGCAATAGCAGTCAAACCAGAAGTTATCTTGTTAGATGAACCAACATCGGCCCTTGATCCAGAACTAGTTGGGGATGTTCTGGATGTCATGAAACAACTTGCTAATGAAGGAACGACAATGGTAGTTGTGACTCATGAAATGGGGTTTGCACGAGATGTAGCTAATCATGTCGTTTTCATGGATGGTGGTCATGTCATCGAAGAGGGGAGTCCAAAGGACATTTTTTACAGACCCAAAGAAAAACGTACACAACAATTTTTGGCACGAATTCTTTCTGATGCTAGTTATGATTTGGAATATATGATTTGATTCATCATTAATAAGTTGTAATTAGAGTATATATTTCTTGTATAAATAAAATAGGCTGAGGTTATTTCTCAGCCTATTTTTAGTTTCCTAAATGTAATGTTAGTTTATATGGTATAACTCCCACAAAAAACCAAGACTTTCGTCTCGGTTTCAGGTTTCATCTCATCTTAAGACACCACATGTCCATCTTTATCGAAGGTATAGAGTTTACCGTCGATGAGGACAGAGCAGTTAGTGTATCTTTCACCTGTTTTAGGGTCGAAATAGTAGGTGTAATTATCAACTGTGACAAAGCGTCCTAGGACTTGTTTGCCTTCAGCGTCGAAGTAGAGGACCTTGCCATCAACTTCTTGGAAGCCGGTCACTTTCTCACCTTTGTCATTGTAATAGTAGTTATCGCCCTTATCGTAGACAATACGATTGCGATAAGCTGGTTCACCCTTGCGGTCAGCAACTACGCCATTGTCATCAGCGTTATAGGCTCTATCTCCGATGACAAAACGTCCTGTTTCAAGGTTTCCACTAGCTCGGAAGTAGTAGTCCTTGCCATCGATGGTTTGCCAACCAGTAAGAGCAGCTCCGTCGTTACCATAGTAGCGTGTTGGGTATAATGGGAAGCGTGGAGAACCTTCGTAGTTGTATGATTCTGAAAAGGCGTTACGTGTCATGATACCAGTCAATTGGTCAAATTGGTATGTTTTACCATTGATTGTGACCTCTGTGCCTTTGGCTTGACGGCCATCTTCATAGAAATAGTAACTAACGCCATCAAAGGTCTTCAAACCAGTGACTTTTTGGCCATTTTCATAGAGATAACTTGTACCGTTACGATCCGTCTGCAATTGGTCAAAGTGGATGGCTTTTTCTTTTGTCTCGTCAATACCCTTGGCATCAAAATTAAAGGTTACACCACGATATGTAAGGGCCTTGTTAGTTGTTGCAATGGCAACGTTTGTGGTTACTTTTTGGCCATTTGGTGCTGTGAAGGTCATTGGTGTAGAGTCGAAATGGTAGAGGTGTCCGTTAAGAATGTCCCATTCGTCAAAAGTTGACCATTGTGATTGGCGAACGCTACTATATTTTGATCCAAGAATCTTGCCATCATACTGATAAGGACCTTCTTTGATATTACCGTCGGTATCTGTGACATAGACACCTTCAAGGTCATAAGCATTTTCACCAGTACGCTTAAACTCAGGATAGAGACCATTTGTCAAGAGTTTCCCATCTGGGCTAAAGAGTTGAGAGTTGATAACTCCTGTGTAGAGGTTTCCTTTAGGGGTGTCGTCATCAGAATAGTCGCTAGCGTAGTAACGGTTACCGTTGACTTCTAACCAGCCTGTCTTGAAGGCACCATCATTGCCAGCGTAGTAGATGTTTTCAGAGAAGTCACCGTAACGACCAGTAGATTTATCATGGTAGAAGGCATTGCGAAGGATAGCACCAGTATCTTTGTTGGCGACGTAGTAGTTATCACCTAGGTTGAAAATACCTCCTCGAACTTGTTGGCCCTTATCGTTAAAGTAGTAGAGGTCCTTGTTAATGGTTTGGAAACCAGTGACCTTTTTACCATTATCATCATAGTAGTACCATTCTTGATCAGTACCTTTAACAAATTGATTTCGATTTGTGGTTTGGTCAGCTTTAGTAGTCGCCACACCATTGCTATCAAAGTTATAGACCGTACCGTTTAAGGTAAGTGAGCGATTTACCCACTTGTCACCTGTATTTGGATCGAAGTAGTAGGTTTTGCCACCAACAGTAACCAGTTGTCCCTTGGCTTGTACACCATATTCGTGGAAATAAAGGTTCTGTCCGTTAATGGTTTGGAAACCAGACACGGCTTTACCATCAGCTCCGAAGTAGTACCAAGAGTTGTCTCTATTGATAAATTGGTTAGTTACTGGATTTCCATTATCTTTATCGAAATAGTAGATATCGTTACCGTAGTAAAGGAAGTCCCCTTTGATTTGTTGACCATTGTCATTGAAGTAGTGAAGGCTACCGTCTACAGTTTGAAAGCCATGAAGCGCTTTACCATCTTTACCAAAGTAATACCAATTCCCTTTATCGTCAGAAACATAACGGTTGGTTACCATAATACCAGTCTTAGGGTCAAAGTAATACTGTTGTCCGTTCAGGTTTTGAACACTTGTCTTGTAGTGAGCCTGGCTACGGTCTAGAAATTCGGTTTGGAAACCAAATGGGGCTGAGAAGCCTTTAGTTGCCTTGAAGTCATTGATGTAATACCAGTTTCCAGCTTTATCCGAAACAAAGACAAAATTAGGTTGATTACCAGTAGCATCAAAGTAGTAAAGATTTCCATTTTCAGTGATGAAGTCATCTTTGACCATCTTGCCATCTTTGTCGAAGTAGTAAAAGCCAAAGTATTTATGGTTGACGTTGTTAAGAGCTTGGCGACCTGTTACACGACGTCCATTGTCTTTATCGAAATAGTAGCTATCACCATTAATAGTGACGATTTCGTTTTTAGCTTGTCGACCATCTTCGTGGAAGTAGAGGTTAAAGCCATCGATGTTCTGAGCACCAGTGACGGGTTTCCCATCTTTACCGAGGTAATACCAGTTGTGGTTGTTGTCTTCAATAAACTGGTTGCGTTTGTTCGTTTCAGGCAGAACTGCTGTCAAACGACCTTGGGCATCAGCTTTGTAGGCTTGACCATCAATGTTGATAGAGGTATTGGTTACCTTACGTCCATTGGCTTTGTCATAGTAGTAAGATTGTCCATTTTCTGTGATAATCTCACCCTTGGCTTGCTTGCCATCCTCGTGGAAATAAAGGTCGAAATGGTCAACGTTTTGGGCACCTGTCAGATTTTTCCCGTCTTTAAGGTAGTACCAGTTGCCCTCAGCATCGCTCTTGAATTGACCGCCAGAAACGACAGCAGTTTCAACAGGTTCCGGTGCTTGGCTATTCACATCAGTAGCTGTGTTAGCTGTTTCTGAAGTTGAAGTAGCAGTTCTCGTTTCGCCACTAGACAAATTGTAAGTGCTACTTGCTTGGTCTTCTTTAAGGACTGGCTGCTTATCAGATGTGACAGTAGCAGTTGTATCACTTGTCTTATTGGTTGCGCCTTGATCAGCTTTTGTCGTAGCTACAGTTGTTTCTGTGACGACAAGATCAGGATCCTGGCTGACGCTTTCAGGCGTGCTAGCTGAGGTAACTTGATTTGTAGCTTGCTCGTCGGCAGAGACACCAACTCCAATCAATGAGGCACCAAGTGCCAAACCAGATACGGCAATGGTAACCCATTGTTTTTTCACTTTATGAAGTTTAAAATGAACTTTATTTTCCATAAAAGTTCCCCTTTTCCTTTTAATGCCACCATTCTAACATCTTTCATTAGAAGAATCAAACGCATTCATAATATTTTCATGTTTTTTCTAAAAATTGAAAATTCTTTCGAGATAAGGATTTTAGAAACAAAATGAATGTTAAAGAACCACTTTAGCAAGTTTCTTTTGATAGAGATGTATGTAAAATTAAAAAGCAAGCACTGGGAGTCCCCATTTTCGGTATAGCATTCAACAATAAAAGTATAAAAATACAGAAAGGGGCCCTTTTAGGCCAAGATATATGGTATAATAGTTCGGTATTTCGCAAAAAATGGAGTATAAAAATGAGTATTTTTCGTAAAAAGGATGTTGGTCTCGCTCAGACTGAGATGAAACGACATCTGACCCTTAGGGATGTAGTCCTTCTGGGAATCGGTGCCATGGTTGGGACAGGAATCTTTACAATTACTGGTACCGCAGCATCGACTCTAGCTGGTCCTGCTCTGATTATTTCGGTCTTGATTTCAGCCGTGTGTGTTGGGATGTCAGCTATTTTCTTTGCTGAGTTTGCCTCACGTTACCCATCGGCTGGTGGTGTTTATGGTTATCTCTATGCTGTCTGGGGGGAGTATCCTGCCTGGATGGGTGGCTGGTTGACCATGATTGTCTTTATGAATGCTGTATCCAGTGTGGCCTCTGGTTGGGGTGCCTACCTCAAGGGGCTACTGGCTAGCTTTGGTCTTAAGTTGCCTCAAGCCATCAGTGGACCTTTCAATCCCAGTCAGGGTACTTACATTGACCTCTTGCCAGTCTTGGTCTTGGTCTTGGTGACAGCTCTTCTTCTCATGAATTCTAAACAGGCTTTACGTTTGAACTCCCTCTTGGTAGTACTCAAATTTTCAGCCTTAGCGGTCTTTGTCTTAGTGGGTCTCTTCCATTTGAATCCTAGCAACTGGGCAGATTTTGCACCATTTGGCTTTGGACAAATTTATGGAGGAAAGACAGGAATTATGGCGGGTGCTTCCCTCATGTTCTTTGGTTTCCTTGGTTTCGAGTCTATCTCTATGACAGTAGACGAGATTAAAGAGCCGCAAAAGAACGTTCCTCGAGGTATCGTTCTTGCCTTGATTATCGTAGCTTCACTTTATGCAGTGGTTTCGCTGGTCTTGACAGGAGTTGTTCACTATACCAAGTTGAATGTTGATGATGCTGTGGCTTATGCCCTTCGCTATATCGGTATTTCTTGGGCAGCCAACTACGTATCAGTGGTTGCTATTATGACCTTGATTACGGTATGTATCTCAATGGCCTATGCCCTTAGCCGTATGGTTTATAGCCTGGCGCGTGATGGTTTCCTTCCTCAAACCTTCCAAAAGGTTTCAAAGACTAATAAGGTTCCACATCATGCGACGCTTTTGACAGGCGTTTTGTCAGCTATCTCAGCAGGTATCTTCTCTTTGGCCAATATGGCATCCTTGGTTAACATTGCGACCTTGGCTTACTTGGTCCTCTTGGCTATTGCCCTCATTATTCTTCGTAAGGACAAGGGCTTGCCACAGAAGGATGAGTTTAAGGTTCCATTTGTTCCTGTCTTGCCCATTATTTCAATTATCGTCTGCCTCTCCTTTATGAGTCAGTACAGTTGGCAGACATGGTTAACCTTTGGTTTGGCAGTGCTAATTGGGTCAGCGATCTATGCCTTTTACGGTTACAAACATTCTAAGTATTAAGATGAAAACGTTAGGTCTGATGATCTAGCGTTTTTTGATATAATGGAAGGAGAGTAAAAGCAGGAGTAGATTGATGAAATCAGACCAGATGTGGCAAGCCTATAAGATTTTAAATCAGACAATCGGAGATAAGATTGATGCCTGGGCCTTTGGCGTGGAAGCAGATTATTTGGCAGAACTCGTATTGATGGGGCAAAAGACAGCAACCAGTTCAGCTTTTGACTTGTATGCAGTGGGGAATGAACCATTGCCCAAGGAAAATGAACTGAGCGTCATTCTTGATAGTAAGGAGAATGCTATTTGTATTATTGAAACGACGAAAGTTGAGGTCGTCCCATTTAAAGAGGTTTCTAAAGACCATGCTTACAAGGAAGGTGAAGGAGACCGTGGGCTAACCTATTGGCAAGAGATTCATGAGAATCTCTTTAGCAATTGGTTGGAAGAGGTTGGATTACATTTTAGTCAGGACAGTCTAGTTGTTTTAGAAGAATTTAGAGTAGTCTATCCTAGAGATTGAAAGTTCCCAATATCTTGGGGACTTTTTTTACTTTAAGGAAAGATTAACCTTTCTTTAAGTCTTGTCTTAGGTTTCTTGTGTTTAATAGAGGCATCTCAAAAGTAAGTAAGAGGTAGAACATATGACATACAAACATAGCAAACAAACACAAGAACGTTATGCCATTAAGAAATCATCAAAATGGAAAACAGCAGGTTCAGTCCTGGTAGCAAGCTTAATCTTTGGTAGCTCAGTTGTCTTAAATGACAGCAAGGTTTCAGCAGACGAGACAAACACTGAATCAACACTCTCAACGGTTTCAACAGGTGAAACCACTGCTGATTTAATTGAAGAAAGTACTCAGACCGACAATACATCAGAAACTACTGAAACAAGCACAGAATCGGCTACAAGTACTTCAACTGCGGCTTCAACTTCAGACACTGATTCGTCAACAATAAGTACAACAAGTACGATAGAGGACACGACTGCTACATCAACAAGCAGTGAAACATCTGATCATTCAAGTACTTCCGCAACTCCAGAAGCAAGTTCTTCTGAAACTGCTGAAAGCACAACTAGTGAAACCTCAGCATCTGAAACGAACAATGCAGACGAAAACACTAGCTCTAATACAAGCTCAAGCACCACTGAAGCCACTGCATCAGAAACGGCTTCTGTTCTAACTAACAATTCTTCTGATACTGCTTCTGAGGCAACAACAACTGAGTCTAACGGCACTGATTCAGAAAGCACGACGACCACGATTACCTTTAATGGGACAACTGTTGTAACGAGTGATAGTAGCACAGTAACAGTTGATGGCACTACCGTTACCATTAATCAATCCGGATCATACACTTTGACCGGAAATGGTTCAAGCTATACCATTATTGTGTCAGGTAGCGTGACAGATCCAGTTACAATCTACTTGGATGGTGTGACCTTGACAGATTCATCAATCACTTCCAATTCTTCAGCAGAATTGACTGTTAATGTCCTTTCAGACAGTTCTATTTCTTCGACGTCTGCTAATGCGATTGAAGCCGCTGGTGCCTTAACAATCACGAGTGGTACTGGAAGCACCCTTACCCTTTCATGCACTGAAAAGCATGCGATTAAGGCTGACAGTGTAACGGTTGACTCTGTAACACTTGATTTGACTTCTGAGGCAAAGGATGGTATCAATGCGACGACAGCTGTAACTATTAAAAATGCCACAGTCAACATCACAGCAACTGATGACGGTATTAATGCCACTGAGTGGACGACCAAGGACAGCGCTGATACTTCAAGCTTAACCAATTCGACTTCTGACTTGGAAAATGAAGTGGGCATCAATATTGACGGTGCAACGGTAACTATCTTGGCAGATGGTGATGGTATCGACAGTAACGGCAATGTGACAGTGAAAAGTGGTTCTCTCTACGTCGCTCAGACAAGTGCAGATAATGCTGCTATCGACTACGATGGAACAGGTATTATTTCTGGCGGTACCGTTTGGGCCATAGGTAACCAAGGAATGGCTCAGGCCTTTACAACGGGTTCAAGCCAGTCTTATATCATGGCCAACATCTCTGGTAGTGCTGGAGATACCATCACAGTTACAGATAGTTCTGGAAATGTTGTAGCGACCACGACAGCAACAACTTCATTTGGAAATGTGGTCTTTAGTACCGAGAGTCTAACTTCGGGTGAAACCTATACCATTACGACATCAAGTGGTGCTAGTGTGACTGCAACAGCTACTGAAGAAGGCACAAACAATGGTCCTGGTGCTGGTGGCATGAGTGGGTTCCCAGGCGGTGGCTTTGGAAATGGCTCAGTGCCTGATAACTTTGGAGGCTACGGTGGACCGACTAGCTATGGCGGAAGCTCTATCAATACCGGAAGCGTTAACACAGCATGGGGCCAATCTGCTTCGACAAGTTCTGAGAATACAACTAGCACAAGTAGTACAAGTTCAACAAGCCAGACGGCTAATACTGGACGTCCAACCCCACCAAACTTTGCTAGTCAAACAAGTAGCTCAAACTCTATAAATATGAGCCCTACGACAAGTAACAGTGGTAATCAACCAGCTACCAATGATCCAGCAATGACAGCGACAAACACAGCTTTATCAAATCAAAATACGCCAACATCAAATCCTTCAAGCTCTGAAGGAGCATCGCTTAAATCAAATACCTCTCTTGCTAACCAGCCTACAAAAGAGCAATCGACACAAACAATGACTAATGCGACAAGCAGTGCCCAACAACAAGCTCAAGAGACTGCTGAGAAATTGAATAAGATTCTTACTCAAAATCAAACTTCTGAAGCAGCAAAAGGTCAGACAAGAGAAGTTTCAAGTCAAAAGGAAAATGTAAGCTCAGTCGTACAAACTAATCTTGCTCAGAAACAAAATACCCAAACAAGCTCTAAGGCTAATCAGTCATCTAAAAGTTCACAAAGCAATCAAACAAGTAAATCAAGTCTACCAAATACTGGTGATGTGAGCAGTTTGGGACTAGGTGCATTAGGGGCTGTACTTATGACAACATCATTTGCAATTAAAGGAAGCAAGCATTCTCGTAAGTAATTCTAGTTAAGAACATAAAGAAAAACAGAAGCCCTCTTCAAAAAAGGAAAAGAGCTTCTGTTTATTTATTATTATTTTTTAGAAAAAGCATTTTTAAGGCCTTCAACAGCACCTTCAACGCCTTCTTTAACATCTTCGATACCGTCTTTTGCTTTTGCTACCACTTTTTCAACAGCACCTTCGACTTCAGTCTTTTTGTCGCCAGTCAGTTTACCAGCACCCTCTTTAAGAGCGCCTTTAGCTTGATTCAATTTATCTTCGATTCCCATAGTAGAACCTCCTTTTTATGATGAGACCATTGTAGACAATATTAAACGGTAATGCAAGTGATTTGTTTAATAAGTAACGACATTAATGTTTCCTTTATCGTATTCAGCAATAAAGATATCCGAAACGTTTTCATATCCTAATTTTTGAAGCTCTTCATTTAACCAATCTTCCGTTTTACCAATAGTATCAAGAATTTCTGTTTGAATGACCCCATCAGTAATGATTGGATATTTTGGATTTTCATCGCCAGAACGGACCACAATCAATTGGCCGTTCTGTTCAATAACTGCACGTTTAACCTCTTTGAGTTGAAAAATTCCTTGAGAACGTAATTTTAAAGCGACATCAGAAGCTGAAAGTCCTATAGAGCGACAAGCTTCAGGATCTAGTTGACCCTGTTTGATGATGAGAGTTGGTTTACCGTCAATCAAATGTTTGATGAAGCGAATATTGGTGATGAGCCATTTAAGAAGTAAGATCAAAATAGTCCAAATAATCAGGATAACAAAGTACTGAAGGATGGAAACGGTACTATTATAAATTGTACCACCGATGATTCCACCAAGAACAAAGTTCTGTACTTGGTCAGCAGCTGAGCTAGGTGCTAGGTTTCCTTTACCTGTTAAATTGATAACAAAGACGAGTGAAATAAGCCCCAAAGCTAGTTTAATTGCAACAGCAAGATAAAAAGATGTCATTTTTTAACCTCCACGAGTTCAACATCAGACTTGTAAAGTTTTATTTGTTCTAGCAAGTAGCTGTCAGGTTCTGAACCTGAGATGGCACGATAGTATTTGTTTCCAACTTTGAGGATAGCATCATCTGTAGTAGTAGAAGCATTGACATAAACTTTACTCTTATCAACGTCGAGATTTTTAGACACAATCTCGATAAAGTGAAGAGATGCTCTAAATTGGTCATTGTTTGATTGATTGCTTTGGAAATTACTGATAGCAATTAGAACCACGGCAACTAAGGTTAAAATAGAAATAATAGAGAGTTCACGAAACTTAGTATCATGGCGTTCTTTGAAGGCCTTAAAAGCAAATACGCCGGTCACTAAAATAAGTCCTGCAGTAATGGCAACCATAACCCAGTTTTGTTGGCTAATCTGACTTAGCACATAGTCGTAGGAATAGAATTTCATTGAGAGATTTCCTTTCATAATATCTCTAGTATTATTATTATAGGTTAAAAAGTCTTTAAATTCAATCAGTCTATCCGAAAAATGAAGGAATGAGTAGGATTCTTAAAGGAAATTTGCTATTGAAATGACTTGCAGCCATTAAGCCAAATTTTGTGATTTCTTTAAGGACTTTGTTGATATTTTCACAAATTATGCTTATAATTGAGGTAATCAACAATCAGAACTTGCCTAAATTTTTCGAGAATCAGAAGTCTGGTAACTTAAAGAGATTGGTTATTTTATGTAAGACTTCACTGTTAATCTCTAAGAGAGTCAACACCTTTTCTTGAATTCCAAAAAATGTTAAGGCCTCTCGTTCCTAGAAAAAGGAGTAATTATGTCTGAACCATTATTTTTACAATCTGTTATGCAAGAAAAAATCTGGGGTGGTACGCATTTACGTGATGTCTTTGGCTACGACATTCCAAGTGACCATGTCGGAGAGTACTGGGCTATTTCTGCTCACCCAAATGGTGTTTCTACTATTAAGAATGGTCGTTATGCCGGTCAAACTTTAGATGTTCTTTATGCAGAGCACCGTGAGTTATTTGGCAATCGTCAAGAACCTGTCTTCCCACTTTTGACTAAGATTTTGGATGCCAATGATTGGCTCAGTGTGCAGGTCCATCCAGATGATGCTTATGGACTTGAACATGAAGGTGAACTTGGTAAAACAGAGTGTTGGTATATCATTGCTGCTGAACCAGGTGCTGAAATCATTTATGGTCATAATGCCAAATCAAAAGAAGAATTGCGTCAGCAAATTGAAAGTAAGGATTGGGAAAATCTTTTGACCAAGGTTCCAGTTAAAGCCGGCGATTTCTTCTATGTCCCAAGTGGTACCATGCATGCCATTGGTGCAGGAATCTTAGTTCTTGAAACCCAACAGTCAAGTGACACAACCTACCGTGTCTATGACTTTGACCGTAAAGATGACCAGGGCAACCTGCGTGAGCTCCATCTGGAAAAATCTATCGATGTCCTAAATATTGGTGAACCTGCCAACAGTCGCCCAGTCACAACAAAAGTAGATGACCTCAAATCTACGCTCTTAGTAGCAAGTGATTTCTTCGCCGTTTATAAATGGGAGATTTCAGGTAAGGCTGATTTTGAAAAGACTGCTGATTACAGTTTGTTTAGTGTACTTGACGGTCAGGGAAGTCTCCTTGTTGATGGTCAAGAATATCCAATTGCAAAAGGCAGCCACTTCATTCTACCTAGCGACGTTCAAGATTGGAAAATCAAGGGAGAGCTTGAGCTGATTGTCAGTCACCCATAATCAAACGATCAAACTAGACGAGATAAGAATCTTGTCTAGTTTTTTCGTACAAGGATACAGAAAATTAGCAATTTTAAAAACCTTTGTAAATACGTTTCAATAGCTTGAAGTTCCAAACTAATCATGTCATACTAAATAAGTTGACTAAAATTATAATAAACAAGTTGTGTCTATTTGGGGCATAAGATCTTGTTTGTTTTAGATTGGAGAAACTTATGTTAAAAAAGGGAAGCCTTACAGCTTTATTGTTGTTTGGTATGTTCTTTGGAGCGGGAAATCTGACTTTTCCCCCTCAGTTAGGCTTTGAATCTGGAGGTCGTTTTTGGCCAGCCATTGCCGGCTTTGTCCTATCAGGTGTTGGTATTGCCATCCTAACACTGGTTATCGGGACTTTAAATCCTAAGGGTTACATTCATGAGATTTCTCAAAAAATCTCGCCTAAGTTTGCCCTAGTCTATTTGGCAGTACTTTATCTGTCCATTGGTCCTTTCTTTGCCATTCCTAGAACGGCCGCCACCGCCTTTTCAATTGGCTTCTCTCCTTTGATTGGAAGTGGACATACTAGCCTTTGGCTCTTTGTCTTTACCGTAATCTACTTTGCTCTAGCACTTTGGATTGCCATGAATCCATCTAAAATTCTAGATAGTATTGGACGTATATTGACGCCTATCTTTGCCATCATGATTGTTGTCGTTATCGTGGCAGGAGTATTTAAATATGGTGGTTACAATCCTCAGGATGCAAGTCAAGCCTATCAGGCTTCTGCTTTTGGTAAAGGATTCTTGGAAGGCTACAACACCTTGGATGCCTTGGCTTCTGTGGCCTTCAGTGTAGTAGCAGTAGTCACACTCAACCAATTAGGCTTCAAGTCTAAAAAAGAGTATATCTCAACGATTTGGGTCGTTGGTTTCGTAGTGACTATCCTCTTCGGTGCTCTGTATTTGGGATTAGCCTTTTTAGGGAATCATTTCCCACTCCAAGTGGCGGGATTACCAAAAGATGCCAATATTGGTGCAAGTGTCTTGTCACAAGCCACACAAGCCATCTTTGGACCAGCGGCTCAGATTTTCCTAGCTATCATGGTGACAGTGACTTGCTTCACAACAACCGCAGGACTTATCGTTGCGACTGGGGAATTCTTCCACAAGGCATTTCCGAAAGTATCTTACAAGGCTTACGCCATTATCTTTACCTTGATTGGGTTTGCGATTGCCAACTTGGGACTTAACAATATCATTGCTTTCTCAGTGCCAGTGCTTTTGATTCTCTACCCAATCACCATCACGATTGTTATGATTGTGATTGCCAACAAGTTCGTGGCCTTGTCTAAACCTGGTATGCAAGTGACAGTTGCAGTAGTCACGCTGATTGCCTTGCTTAGTGTAATTGGAAGCCAGTTTAAACTTGCGGGACTCAATGCCCTCATTAACTTCCTCCCATTATCAGGAGCATCACTGCCATGGTTGATACCAGCCATCTTGTGTATTCTCTTGTCTCTCGTCTTACCAGATAAGATTAAGAGCGAAAGCTTCGAAATGGAATAAACATACTAATCCTATCACATAATATGTGATGGGATTTTTTTGTCTCTCCAAGTCACCTTAAGTGCGAAATCTTCTCAAAAGCGTTACACTTAAGGCGTGGAGATGCAAGTATCTAGTGAAGGGAGTGTTTAAAAATGTCAAATCCAAATAATCATATCATCTATCTTGCTGGTGGCTGTTTCTGGGGTGTGGAAGAGTACTTCTCTCGTGTACCTGGTGTGCTTGATGCGGTTTCGGGTTATGCCAATGGTCGTAGTGAGACGACTCGTTATGAGCTCATCGGTCAGACGGGTCACGCTGAGACTGTTCAGGTGACCTATGATGCTAGCAAGGTGTCATTGCGAGAGATTCTGCTACATTTTTTCCGTATCATCAATCCTCTAAGCAAAAACAAACAGGGGAATGATGTGGGAACCCAGTACCGTACGGGTGTTTACTATACTGATGTAAATGACTTGCCAATCATCGAGCAAGTTTTCCAAGAAATGTCTGAGCAATACGGTCAGCCTTTGGCAGTTGAGTTGTTGCCATTGCAACACTTTATTCCTGCTGAGGATTACCATCAGGATTATCTCAAGAAGAATCCTAATGGCTATTGCCATATTAATGTTAATCAAGCCGTTAATCCTATTATTGATTCAAGTTCTTATCACAAGCCAAGTCAGGAGGAGCTTAAAGTAAGTCTGAGCCCAGAAGCCTATGCTGTGACCCAGGAAAATGGAACCGAACGGGCGTTTACAAGTCCCCTTTGGAATCATTTTGAACCAGGGATTTATGTTGATGTAGTGACCGGTGAGCCCCTCTTTTCTTCCAAGGACAAGTTTGATTCAGCCTGTGGCTGGCCAAGTTTCTCTCGTCCCATTAGTCCCGAGGTAGCCAACTACAAGGAAGACCATTCTCACAATATGGATCGTATTGAGGTTCGTAGTCGTGTAGGAGATTCTCATCTTGGGCATGTCTTTCCAGATGGGCCAAGTGACAAGGGTGGTTTGCGCTACTGTATCAATGGTGCAGCAACACGATTTGTGCCTAAAGCCGATATGGAAAAAGAAGGCTATGCCTACTTACTTGACCAAGTAGACTGATTAGTCACTAGTTTTAAGAGATTTTTTTAGTCGAATCATGTCATAACTAAAGAGGTTGGTGCCCTTTGCAACCTACCTCTTTTACATGTAAAAGAAATTAAGGAAAGCCTTTTAAAGCTAACATAAAATGTCACCTTACCATTCAGGACAAAAAAGTGACCTTTCATTACATTTTTTTACAATTTTATCCAATTTGTTTTAAGTGTCAAACCAAAAAGTAGTACACTATAGTAGTGAGAAATCTGACAAGTGTTAAAGTCTTATTTTTCCATAGATTTTGCTAGTTTTGGTGTCTGTAAACATTATTGTACTTTGTGTAATAATTAGTCTTCCCAACCTCCCAATTATGATTTTATATGTCTTAACTTACCTAAATATAGCTAGCAAAAGAGTACCAATTTCCATAAAGGAATATGACAGCACTTGTTAGATTTTGTGATAAGATTCAGATAGTCCTAAGGACTATTTTATTGTGCTAAATCTTTTTGACGGAGCTTATTATGGAATGGATGAATAAACTAATCATATTAATAGCCATTTGTGTCTTGTGGTTCTGGTCTTTTCTTTTACTTCCTAAAACAGGGGAGAAAGTCGTTTATCTTTATCATTTCCTAGCTCTATGTGGTTTAGTCATGATTTATTTTGCCCTAATTGACCCAGCTGGTCTCTGTGATACCTTTTTCAATATTAAACATCTATGTTTTCATTAATGGATCCAGTTTGACAATAGGTCAGGAAAATCTGAATATAACTAATCACTCATAAAAAAAGCTTTCTGTACATTGACAACAGTTTATCTGTTTTCAATATGCAGGAGGCTTTTTCTTTATTATCAAGATCTGGTCAGAGAAAAAGCAGTCCGACTAGACTGCTTAAGGTATATTAATGATGTGATTCGTAGCGTTTGACGATTCTATTTAGGCGCCATTGGTAACAAAGTCCACTGACGATAAGACTGGCAATCAGGCCAATCCAGTAACTATATGGACCCAGTCCAGCGACTTTTTCAAGAAGGTAGCCAACAGGGAAAGTCATGCCCCAGTATGACAAGACACCGAGATAGAAAGGGACTTTGGTGTCCTTATAGCCACGCAGAATTCCTTGAAGTGGAGCCGCAAAGACATCCGCCACTTGAAAGAAGAGGCTATAGGTCATGAAAACGGCCGTCATTCTCAAAAACTCAGGTTCATGGCCGTAGAGTTCTGCTAAATCATAGCGCAAGAAATAGAGGAAGAACAAGGTAAAACCAGCAAAACCTAAGGCAGTTAGACGTCCTAGCTTGCTATAGCTCTTGACCGCATCCATGCGTTTAGCTCCAAATTCGTAAGAAATAATGATAGCCATTGCACTGGAAACACTGAGAGGAAAGGCATACATGAGGTTTGAGAAATTCATGGCCGCCTGATGACTGGCAATGACTAGGGATGGATACTTGGCCATAACTAGACCAACGCCTGAGAAGATGGCGACTTCCGCAAAGACGGTCCCCCCAATTGGAAGCCCTAGTTTCAGTGCGTCAAGCAGAGCCTCTTTATCAAGAGGTTGAATCCTTTCGATGTGGTAGGGTTTAACCTTCTTATGCTTTCTGATAACTGCGATGGAAATAAGGAGAAGGGCCCAGTAAGCCAATGAAGTTCCCAGACCTGCTCCGGCTCCCCCCAACTCTGGCAGATTAGCGATGCCATAGATGAGGAGGAAATTGAAGAAACCATTTAGTGGTAGAAGCAAAAGCATGAGGTACATGGACAGGCGCGTGAGGCCAAGCGCATCAAGAAAGGAGCGCACCACGCTAAAGAGCAGAAGGGGAATAATCCCAAGGCTCAAAAAGCGTAGGTAACCAAGAGCCACCTTTCTGACCACAGGTTCCAAACCTAAGTGGCCCAGAACTAAGGGGGCCCCCAGAAAAACAAGGGCAAAGAGAATCAGTGATAGCCCTAAAGCCATATAGAGAAATTGGTAGAAATCAGGTGCCACTCGGTCCTTGCGACCTGCCCCTAGATGGTGACCGATAATCGGAACCAAGGCAGAGACAATACCTGTTAAGAAGGTGAAAAAAGGACTCCATAAACTCGTTGCCATGGCTACCCCCGCCAAGTGTAGGGTATCGTATTGACCAGTCATGGTAGTGTCCACAAAGGCTGCCGAAAAGTTGGCAAACTGATAAATCAGTATGGGCACAAAAATCTTGAAGAAAACAAGAAATCGCTCACGGAGAGAATGTGTTTCGTGCATTCTGTTTTCCTTTCTAAATTTTTCAAATTATATAATCATTGTACAACTGTTATCCAATAAAGTCTATAATTGACGGAAAGTTCGGTCCCATTCTCTCAAATTATCGTCATCTCCCATAAAAGCCAAGTAGTGGAGAATTTCTTTATGTATAGTTTTTCCCATATTCTTATCGATAAATTTATAAAGGTATGCAGCCTCTAGTTCTTTAAGATAGAGTTTTTGTAACATGAAATAATCTGGTAATTGAATAGTTTTTAGTTCGTTTAGATAGTAATCACTATCTTCTTGATTTCCGTAAAGAATGATTTGGAAAATACAACGACTGATAACATCTAAAGTGATTCGATCTAAATTATTTCTAAGATTTTTACCGAGAATTGATAGGAGTTCTTTAATGTATATTTTTAGCGCATCTTCTGTGAAGATATCCTTTACCATATCCAGTAAATCAATATCAAGAAGTGTCCAAATATCAATCGAAAAGAAGTAGTTTTGAAGTTCTGTAGCAATATCTTGGTTAACTGACTGGTTTTGAAGTTTTGAAATCTGACAGGTAATACAAAGACTAATCAGATAATCACTATAATTAGTTTCTCCTAAAATGCGAAACCTTTCTGCGACTTGCTTCAGTGCTTCAAAATCTAGATGATTTGAGGCGTGATTGTATTGATTAGCGAGTTTTATGTAGGTTTCGTCCACAAGATATTCTTGTCCGAAAAATTCATTATATTCGACTTTTAGGTGTTTTAAAAGTTTGAAAAGAGTATCATTTGAGAGTGATGTTTTGTTATTTTCAAAGTCTGAAATACTCGCTACAGATCCGGACACTTGAGCGAGTCTCTGAATAGTGTATTTTCTCTGTTTTCGAATCTGCTTAAATTTTTGACCTAGTTCCATATAAAATTTCCTTATCGGATTTCCGAAATTTCAATAGTTGATACTATTAATAAACTAAAATAATAGTATCAAATGGAAGGAGGTAAAAGCAATGATTATTGAAAAAAATAAATCAGTTGCTGTATCACAATGATGGTTAAATTTTTTAAGCTACTTCCTAAAAAGGACATTATACTTTATATCATTTTTGCGCTTCTTTATTCCTGTCAAGGCATTGTAATACCTGTAATTATCCAGATGGCAGGTCATATAGATAGTAGTGATAGTCGGGATTTAATAGTTTTTACATTTTCGAGTATCTCTCTTTGGGTGGTTGTGTACGCTGTTATGTATATAGAGAATATTCTGCTTCGTTCTATTATTAGAGCGTTTAATGTAAGCCTATCAGAAAATATTTTAAAGAATCATACTGTCTTTCCTAAAAACATCTCCGATTCTGAGCTTTGCTCACTCTTGACACAAGATCTTGGAATTGTAGACCAGGAGTTCCTCCAATCTTTTCTAATCTCGCCAGTGTGGGGCGCCTCTGTCCTAGTATCTGTAATTTATCTGCTCAAACAAAATCTTATTGTGGGTAGTCTTTTTACTGTAGGTGCCTTTCTGATGATTTTGCCTCAGTTTATTTTTAAGAGAAAATTGAAAGAGTCAGGAGAATTACTAAGTAGCTCAAAAGAGAAGAATTTAAGAGCTATTACAGACTTTGGTAAAGGGATTGAAACGATTATTTGCAACCAAGCAGAAAAAGAGAATGTAAAGCAAACTCTCATAACCCTTAGTGAGATGGAGACGACACAATTTAAGTATTATACATTTCAGAATTTAGTTATGTTTTGGACAGGACCTCTGAAAGCTGTCGGCTTGATTGGACCATTTGTGATTGGTCTTGTCATGAAACAAAATTCAATTACTACACTTATTGCTATGATGTCTGCTTCAACATATCTTATTAACCCCTTACAACAGATTCTGGAGGCTATTGCAAGTATTCAATCAAGTCAAGTGATAAAAGATAAATTATTGACATTTGGAAGTGAGTCAGAAATTCCTTCAAAAGGGCTTCACATACATACTTTAGAAGAAATTCAGTTAAAAAACGTCACTAAATCTTATGATAATCAAGAGATTTTTCGAGATGTTACGGTTACTTTTTCATTGTCTCAGCATAATCTTATAGTTGGTGATAGTGGTATCGGAAAAACAACACTTTTTAGGTTAATATCAGGGCAAGATAAGGCATATAGTGGGAAAATCATTTTTAAAAGCATTGATGGAAGGGAGCTGACTCCAAATTTAGATAATATTGCAATTATTCATCAAAATCCCTATGTCTTTCATACAAGTGTGCGACATAATCTAACTCTTTATCAAGATTATTCTGACTCATTGCTCATTTCAACACTAAAAAAAGTTGGACTATGGGAGGCTTGTTGTCATCAATTGGACTATGAATTAACTGGAGATAACTTTTCAGGTGGTCAAATCATAAAACTTGAGATTGCACGTGCTATTTTGAGGGAAAAGCAGGTTTTACTTGCGGATGAGATGATGGCTTCTTTAGATGAAGCAAGTTCAAAAGAAATAAGTAATGTCTTGAAACAGTTGCCTAATAGTATTATTGAAATTGCCCATCATTACAATCTGGAAGATTACGATGTTGTCTATAGAATTGAAAATAAGTCAATCGTAAGAATTAAATAGCATGAGCTACTTTCAGTAAAATCAAGACAGAGTAGTTGCTTAGTCTTTTCTTTTGCTTTACAACTTGAAGATTTTAATTTCAAAGAAAACACCTAAGTCAAGTGACTCAGGTGTTCTTGTGTTATTTTTCTTTTTTGTTATGGTTCAAAATGGTATTGAGGACGATGGCAAGCAAGCTTGCAACGACGATACCGTTTGAGAAGAACATTTGGAAAGCATTTGGTAGGCTGTTGAAGAGGTTGCTGCCGTTAAGACCAACCCCTGCAGCGATTGATACCGCAGCAATCAAGAAGTTGTGTTCGTTGTTGGCGAAATCAACACGTGCCAAGATTTGCATTCCTTGGATAGAAACAAAACCGAACATGACAAGCATAGCGCCACCAAGGACTGGGCTTGGGATGATTTGAGCCAAGGCACCAAACTTAGGAAGGAGTCCAAGAAGAACAAGGAAACCAGCTGCATAGTAGATTGGCAAGCGAGTCTTGATACCTGACAATTTCACAAGACCAACGTTTTGTGAAAAACCAGTGTATGGGAAGGTGTTGAAGAGTCCACCAAGGAGAACAGCCAAACCTTCAGCGCGGTAACCGTTACGAAGGCGAGTGCTATCGAGTGGTTCTTTGGTAATATCAGAGAGGGCCAAGTAAACTCCAGTTGATTCAACCATAGACACTGTAGCGATAATACACATCATGATGATTGATGACAACTCAAACTTAGGCATTCCGAAGTAGAATGGTGTTGGCACGTGGACAATAGGTGCCGCAGCCACTGGTGAGAAGTCAACTAAGCCCATGCTTGCTGCGATAGCAGTACCGACAATCAAACCAATCAAGATTGAGATGGATTTGATAAATCCTTTAGTGAAAATATTAATCAAAAGGATGATGAGAACGGTGATAGCTGCAAGGAAGAGGCTTTGACCAGTTGGTTTATCAACGTTGTTCCCCATATTTCCGATAGCCACAGGGATGAGGGTCAAACCAATAGTAGTGATGACAGATCCCGTAACGATAGAGGGGAAGAGATTGGCCACTTTTGAAAAGACGCCAGAAACGAGGATAACATAAATCCCTGAAACGATAAGGGCACCAAACATAGCACCGCTACCGTGTTTCTCACCAATCATAATAAGTGGTGCTACTGACTGGAAGGCAACCCCAAGAACAACTGGAAGACCGATACCGAAGTATTTATTAAGTTGAAGTTGGAGGAAGGTTGCTACACCACACATGAAAATGTCGGTTGAAATCAAGTAGGTTAATTCATGAGCTGAATAGCCCAAGGCTCCAGCAATCATGATTGGAACCAGGATTGATCCCGAGTACATGGCAAGAAGGTGTTGCAGTCCTAGGACCGCCGCCTGCGAATGTTTCTCTTTATTTTGCATTAGATGTCTGCCTCCTTAAATACGATCTGACCATTTTCAAAACGATCCAAACGAGCAAGTGAAACGACTGGGTAGCCAGCTTCTTCCAGAAGGGCACGACCATCTTGGAAAGATTTCTCAATAACGATACCGACCGCTTCGACGTGTGCGCCAGCTTCTTCGATGATTTGAATCAAGCCTTTGGCAGCTTGGCCGTTAGCTAGGAAGTCATCAACGATGAGAACCTTATCTTCAGGAGTGAGGAACTTGCTTGCGATAGAGACAGTGCTAGTCACCTGCTTAGTGAAGGAGTAAACCTCAGCAGTGAGGATCCCTTCATTCATGGTGATATTTTTAGCCTTCTTAGCAAAGATCATAGGGACATCCAAAGCCTCAGCAGCATAGAGGGCTGGAGCAATACCAGATGCTTCGATAGTCACCACCTTAGTGATGCCTGCATCCTTGAACTTTTCAGCAAAGACCTTTCCAATCTCACGCATGAGATCAAAGTCCACTTGGTGAGTAAGGAAAGAGTCAACTTTGAGGATGTTCTCCCCAAGGACATTCCCATCTTTGAGAATGCGGTCTTCCAGTAATTTCATATTACCTCCTATAAAAAATAAAACTAAAGTGTATTTTGATTTTCTCAGATTCCATTGAGACTCTGACAAAGATCAAACCAATCGAATAACAGAAAAAGGCCTGCCAAGCAAGCCTTTAAAATCACAAAAAAACGGTAAAATCTTTCTATGACTTTATGACTTACTTATTGTTAGGTGTTACGGCACCTTGTAGAAACGTCACGCCGATTCGTGACATAAATAAGTAATGTTCTCATTATTCGATGAAGCTGTCGTTGGTTGATGATAAACCAACATCAACTCTATTATAATACTATATTTTCTTTGAAGACTCAAAGGATTTTTCCTATGAAAACGCACTATTTTAAAAGTTGGAAAATTTAATCTAACATTATTGTAAGATTTGTTGAGAAAGGTCGTTTCTTGGGGTATTTATTGTTATAATAGTGGGAAATGAAAGAGGTTGAGTTATGCATAAGATTTTATTAGTGGAGGACGACGAGGTTATCCGTCAACAAGTCAAAAAAATGCTAGAACAGTGGGGTTACGAAGTTGTTCTTGTTGAAGATTTCATGGAAGTGTTATCTATTTTTGTAAAAGTAGAGCCCCACTTGGTTCTTATGGACATTGGTTTACCTCTATTTAATGGTTATCATTGGTGTCAGGAAATTCGTAAGGTCTCCAAGGTGCCTATTATGTTCTTGTCTTCCAGAGATCAGGCCATGGATATCGTTATGGCAATCAATATGGGTGGGGACGACTTTGTGACTAAACCCTTTGACCAAAATGTTCTCTTGGCAAAAATTTAAGGGCTTTTGCGCCGATCTTATGAGTTTGGAAAGGATCAGAGTCTTTTGGAATATATGGGTGTGATTCTGAACCTTAAAGCCATGGATCTGGTTTATCAGGGAGAAGTAGTTTCTTTGACCAAGAACGAGTTTCAGATTTTACAAGTTCTCTTCGACCATGCTGGAAATATCGTTAGTCGGGAAGACCTGATGAAGGAGCTTTGGAATAGTGACTTCTTTATTGATGATAATACCCTGTCTGTCAATGTGGCACGTTTACGTAAGAAGTTAGAGGCAGTTGGTTTGAAGGATTTTATTGAAACCAAGAAAGGTGTCGGTTACGGGTTGCGTCATGATGGATAAGCGTCAATTTATCAAATATCAGATTAGGTCTCGTCTACCTTTCTATCTTTTGTTTATTTTTAATGGAATCATCTTGGTTTTGTTTGCCTTTTTATTTGAAGAGGCAGCAGATATTCTTCATTATGCCTTGACCATACTGACATTTGTGGCTATCATCATGGTTATTTGGGACCTGGTTAGCTCTTATCAGTCTTATAACTTAGCCTATCTCTATGAGAAAATGACACCATCAAGTCCTTTAGAATTTTATCTAGTTCAAGCTTTGGAGAGTGCTAGGGAGAGTCAGATGTCTCAGGCTGAGGAGGAGCGCAAGCGCTATACAGATTTGATGGACTACTATACGCTCTGGGTTCACCAAATCAAGACACCAATAGCAGCCAGTCAATTATTACTTCAGGATGTTAGGAATAGTAAAACTAAGCCTCTCTTGGAGCAAGAGGTCTTTAAGATTGATGCCTACACCAATCTGGTCTTGCAGTATTTACGTTTGGAAAACTTTCATGATGATTTGCAGTTGAGGCAGGTTGCATTAGACCCCTTGGTTAAAGAAGTTGTTAGAAAACATAGTCTATTCTTTATTCAAAAAGGGTTGACTATTAATTTACATGACTTGGATGTTATGGTCGTTTCAGATGAAAAATGGCTCTTGGTTATCATAGAGCAGGTCTTATCAAATAGTTTGAAGTACACAAAAAGTGGTGGCATTGACATTTACTTCAAAGATAATAGGCTTTATCTTAAAGATACAGGGATTGGTATTAAAAATAGTGATATTTTACGTGTCTTTGAGCGTGGTTTTTCAGGTTACAATGGCCGCTTGACTCAGCAGTCGTCTGGGTTAGGTCTCTATCTTTCTAAGAAGATTGCTGATCAGCTTGGACATGAGATAAGTATTAGCTCTCAAGTGGGACAAGGAACCACCGTTTCCATTCATTTTCAAAAGCAGAAGTTGGCTATTGATTACTAACTTACAAAAGTGTAAGAAATAAGACCAGAAATGAAAGCAAGGGTTATGGTTGAGACCTTGCTTTTTCTATAAAATGGTATCAGAAGTTAAGTAAGAGGTTCCTAAAATCTCTTCCAAATCTATTAAATAAAGGAGCTTATTATGACATTACTAGATGTTCAACATGTTAAAAAAATCTATAAAACACGTTTCAAAGGAAATCAGGTTGAAGCCCTTAAAGATATCCATTTTACGGTTGATAAAGGTGACTATGTTGCAATCATGGGTGAGTCTGGGTCAGGAAAATCAACCTTGCTTAATATCCTTGCCATGCTTGATAAACCAACAGCAGGGCGTGTCTATCTGAATGGTATGGACACAGCAACCATCAAAAACAAGGATGCTTCTAGCTTCCGTCGTGAAAGATTAGGGTTTGTTTTCCAGGATTTCAATCTTTTAGATACCCTATCAGTTAAAGATAATATTTTGCTACCTTTGGTTCTTTCTCGTCGCCCACTTAAGCAAATGATGACACAAGTAGATGCAATCAGTCGTCAACTGGGAATTCATTCCTTACTGGAGAAGTACCCTTATGAAATTTCAGGTGGCCAAAAGCAAAGGGTTGCGGTTGCGCGTGCAATCATCACAAAACCAGAAATACTCTTAGCAGATGAGCCAACAGGTGCCCTGGATTCCAAATCTTCAGCAGCGCTCTTGGATGTCTTCGATGCTATTAATGCCAGCGGTCAGACCATTCTCATGGTAACTCACTCGACAGCGGCCGCCAGTCGAGCGCAGCGTGTTTTGTTTATCAAGGATGGAATTCTTTATAATCAAATCTTCAAAGGAGATAAGTCTGAACATCAAATGTTCCAGGAAATTTCCGATACACTAACTGCAATGGCAAGTGAGGTGAACTAATATGTTTCGTCTAACCAATAGACTGGCTTTGTCCAATCTCATAAAAAATCGTAAGCTTTATTATCCTTTTGCTTTAGCAACTATTCTGGCTATTGCCATTACCTATATCTTTACATCTTTAACGCTTAATCCTCATCTGGATGACTTGACTGGGGCAGATGCTATCAAGATGGTTTTGGGGATGGGACTTGGAATTGTTGCCCTATCCTCTGGAATTATTGTTCTTTATGCCAATAGCTTTGTTATGAAAAATCGTTCAAGGGAGCTTGGTCTCTATAGTGTGCTAGGCTTAGAGAAGCGTCACCTCTTTAGTATGATTCTAAAAGAAACAGTGATTATGAGTTTTGTGACTTTGCTACTAGGTATAGGTGTGGGGGCACTTTTTGATAAACTCATTTATGCTTTTCTTCAAAGGCTTATCGGTGAAAGTACTGGTTTAGTCTCGACCTTTCAAGTAATGACAATTCCTATTGTTCTTGTCATCTTTGCTTGTATTTTTGGTTTGTTGGTTTTGGTAAATGGTTTCCGATTGCTACGGCTTAATCCTTTACAATTAACTAAAGATGGCCTTAAGGGTGAAAAAAAGGGACGTTTTCTAGTTATTCAAACCCTTTTGGGACTTGGTGCTATGGGGTATGGTTACTATCTTGCTCTCTCTGTTCAGAATCCAGTAACGGCTATTATGAGTTTTTTCCTAGCTGTTCTACTGGTCATTCTAGGGACTTACCTTCTCTTTAATGCCGGGACAACAGTTGTTCTGCAACTCTTGAAAAAGAAGAAGAGCTACTATTACAAGCCCAATAATATGATTTCCATTTCCAACCTTGTCTTTCGGATGAAGAAAAATGCAGTTGGGCTGGCGACCATTGCCATCCTATCAAGTATGGTTCTAGTGACGCTTGTAGGTGCTGCAAGTATCTATGCTGGAAAAAAAGACTATTTGGCCAGTGCTGCTCCACATGAGTACTCAGTTACCGGAACGAATGTAGATGTAACAAGTACACAAAAGGTTATGGATGATTTCTTATCACAGTCGGGAAATCAGGTAAATAGAAAAACGGAAGTAACTTACCTCTACTTTGGTATCAAAGAACAAGAAAAAAACAAGCTAACCATCTTTTCTGAGAATGAAAGAAAAGTTCTACCAAAGTCAGTTTTTCTTGTCTTCTCACAAGCAACTTATAAGCAATTAACAGGTAAAGACCTCAATCTGACTTCAAATCAAGTTGGCTTATTTACTAAAAATAAAATATTGAAAGATCAAAAGAGTGTCTCTATCAATGGTCAAAACTACCAGATTCAGGAAAGCCTTAATGACTTTATTAAAGGTAAAGTACCTAATATCTTTACAACCATAGTTTCTGATTATAGCTACCTTGTCGTTCCTGATATGGATAATTTTAAAGAAAGTATCAAAGGAACAGCAACCACTCAATCTACTTATGTTGGTGTTAACGTCAAAGACCCTACACATGAAGCCAAGAAAAATTCAGATTTGCTAGACAAACTCACGGATAAAGAAACGCAACAGTTAGCTGGACAAACTACTGGTGTCCCTGGGCCTAACCTCACTGCTAATAGCCGATATGATGTAGAAGGGATGCTAAATGGCTTTGTTGGCGGAACCTTATTTATCGGTATTTTCTTATCCATTATCTTTATGCTTGGCACAGTTCTCGTGATTTACTATAAACAGATTTCTGAAGGTTATGAGGATCGTGAGCGCTTTGTTATTCTTCAAAAGATTGGGTTGGACGATCAACAAGTCAAGAAAACCATTCGTAAACAAGTTCTTACTGTCTTTTTCCTCCCTCTGATTTTTGCCTTTACACACTTAGCCTTTGCTTACCATATGATCAGTTTGATTGTGCGTGTTATTGGGGTTCTCAATCCAAATCTTATGTTAGTGGTCACTATTATTGTTTGTGGCGTCTTCTTCCTAGCCTATGTCTTGGTTTTCGCCCTAACGTCGCGTTCTTATCGTAGAATCGTATCGATGTAACTAACATAGAGTCTAGTTCAAGCTAGGCTCTATTTCTTTTATGCTATAATAGATGAAAGAATTATAAATCATCGGAGAAAACACATGTCACAGACTATTGATGTCAAACGTTACGAGGAATTGGCACGTCAAAAGCAGGGGGAGCACCGTAAATTTCTAGCACAACTCAAGAAGAAAGCCCCTAAAAATTTAGATAAGATTGTTCAGCAGGTACACAATGAAGTTTTTCAGGAGATTGATTGTGTCCAGTGTGCCAATTGTTGTAAGACACTAGGCCCAGACTTCACAGAGCAGGACATTACTCGTATTGCCAAGCATTTTCGCATGAAGTTACCTGCTTTCGAGGAGATGTACTTGCAAGTAGATGAGGATGGCGATAAGGTCTTCAAGTCCATGCCTTGTCCATTTTTGGGGCCTGATAATCTCTGTGACATCTATGATGTCCGCCCCAAGGCCTGTGCAGCCTTTCCTCACACAGACCGTAAGAAAATCTATCAGATCAATCATCTGACTATTAAAAATACGCTTTTCTGTCCAGCAGCCTACCTTTTTGTGGAAAAACTCAAGGATAGGATTTAGAAAGGAACTGTTATGAGACGCTTTAATGCAGGTGTTATCACCCTACTTATCATTGCTGCCTATTTTATCGCGACAGCCTTTATTCCAGATTTGTATTTGGCCTTTAATTATAAGTTGATTTTGGCCTTGCTTTTTGTGCTTTTGAGTTGGCAATCTAAGGGGAAATTTCTCTTTTTCTTGGGAATGGCTTTTCTATCAACCTATATTCATGACCTCTTTAGATTGGACTATTCAGAATGGACCCTGTTTGTAGGGATTCTTATCTTGGGAATTGCGGTGGACCGTTTGAGCAAGCCAAGTTATAAAAAGAACTTCTCTTACAAGGTTTCTAAAGAACATGAGCGAGAGATTTTTGCTAAGACCTTATTTTCAGAGTCTGTTCAGGTGGTGACTTCACAAAACCTCGAAACTGTCTATGCCAATGCCGATTTTGGACGTTTGACTTTAGATTTGCGTCAGGCTCAGTTTATGACGGACCGACCTCAGATTGTGGTTCAGGCCAATTTTTCTCATGTTGTCATTCGAGTGCCTAAGGATTGGCAAGTGGATACACATGGGCTTCATACAAGCCTAGCAGGAGTGAAAGGCTACGATAGTCTGGGAGAGCGAGACTTGTCTAGCACTACAGTTTCTCTAACAGGCTCAGTATCCTTTGGACAGGTAACTGTCAAACATTGAAAAATGATGAAAGGGCGAAAGCTCTTTTTTTCTTGCAATTCCTTCTTATATAACATTGAATACGTTTACAAATAGTGCTATACTGATAGTGAAAATAATTGGAAAATTGCAATCATTTCTTTAGAAAGGAGTCTTCTTATGCAACGGTTTAATCTTCGGTCTTTCTTATTGCTTTTACTAGCAGCTTGTTTTATCGCTAGTGCCTTTATTCCAGATTTTTGGATCATGGTCAATTATAATCTGGTTTTCTTCGTGGCCTTCTTTTGTTTTGGTATCCTGAATAGGCGGCCTCTCCTCGTTTTTCTTGGTTTGGCCTTCTTATCACCCTATGTTCATGACTTGTTAAACCTTGATTTTGCACAGTGGAATCTCTTTAGCGGTATCTTTCTCATTGGTTTGGCCTTAGAGCTTTTTTATGGTCGTAGTCAAAAGAAGGGTCTCACTAAAGACTATAAGGTTAATAAGAATGACCAAGAGGGGCCTCATATTTCTGTTAAGACCTATATGGCTGAGGATAGGTATCGTATCTATTCTCAAGAAGTCGAAACGATTGATATGAATCTAGCTTTTGGTGAGCTTTGGTTGGATTTGAGTCAGGCCAAATTTGCGTCAGATCGGGTAGCTGTTCATCTTGATGCAAAGTTTGGTGAAGTTCATATCCGACTTCCTCACGGCTGTGTCATGGATACCACTGGAATTTCACATCCTCTGTCATCTGTGAAGGTGGATCGTTTCGAATCTGATTTCGAGCAAGTTGAAACGAGACTTCATCTGAGCGGAAGTCTCTTCTGTACGGAGTTGGAAGTGGAGTATTAAGGGAAGTCCAATGATGTCAGCGATATTGTCAAGCATGGCATCTATATAAAAGAAAGGAAAGCATTGATGGGTGAGACAGTTATTCAGGTTTCTTCTCTTGGAAAACGTATCAAGGGAAAGACCATTTTAGAGGAGATTAGTTTTGAGATAAACAAGGGAGATTGTGTGGCCTTGATTGGACCTAATGGGGCAGGGAAGACTGTCTTGATGTCCTGTATTCTTGGCGATAAAAAGCCAAGCAGTGGTCAGGTCCTCATTGATGGTAAGGCAGGTAAGGCCAAAAATAAAATCGCAGTTCTCCTTCAGGAAAATACCATTCCAAATAGTTTAAAAGTGGAAGAGCTGATTGCCTTCTTCCAGTCTATCTCTGATAATCCCTTGACCAATCAAGTGGTGCAAGACCTCCTGCAATTCAAGGAAGACCAGTACCAGCAGTTTGCGGACAAACTCTCTGGTGGACAAAGACGTCTTCTAGCTTTTGTCCTTTGTTTGATTGATAAACCAAAAATCCTTTTCTTGGATGAACCGACAGCGGGTATGGATACCTCCACTCGTCAACGTTTCTGGGAGATTGTCAATGACTTGAAAAAAGCTGGGACAACTATCCTCTATTCCTCTCACTATATCGAAGAAGTAGAGCATACAGCTGACCGCATCTTAGTTCTCCATCAGGGAAAACTCATCAGAGATACTACGCCATACGCTATGCGACACGAAGAGAAAGAGAAGCAGGTCACTCTTCCAAGTAGCTTTGTTAATATCGTTCATGGCTTGACCGATATCTATGAGATTACTGAAAAGAGGGATGTCATCAGCTTCATGACCAAAGATATCGAAAAGGTATGGCAAAGTCTTGAGAAAGCAGGCTGTGGAATTTCTGATATTGAAATCCAAAATAAAACACTCTTGGATAGCTTATTTGATTCAACAAGGGAGGACAAGGCATGAAAGCATTACTAAAAATTGAATGGATAAAAACATGGCGTAGCTGGCCAGTATTTATCATGGGAATTGGTATGCCTGTAGGCTTTTTCCTCCTATTCTCAAGCATTGTCTCAACACCTAATCCCGAGACTCAAAAAGAGTTTTTGCTGTCTTATATGTTAACCATGACTGGCTTTTCCATGTCTAGTTTTGGTTTGTTCACCTTCCCTTATATGTTGCAAGAGGACCAAACGGAGCACTGGTTGACCTATATCGAGCATTCTAAAATCAGTATCTCAGCATATTATCTTTCTAAAATCTTTCGTGTTTTGCTGAATTTTATGGTTGCTATCATTGTGACCTTTTGTGTGGGAGCTTTTGTTCGAGATGTTGAGTTGCCTTTGTCAGGTTGGCTAGGTTCAGGTGCTCTCTTACTCTTGTCAAGTCTGGTTTTTCTAGCTTTTGGTTTGCTTATCGCTCAAATTAAATCTCAACAGATTATGTCTGTGGTTGCAAATATTACCTATCTTGGCCTAGCTATCGTGGGTGGTTCGTGGATGCCTATTTCCATGTTCCCTAAGTGGGTTCAGAATATCTCTGAGTGGACGCCTGTCTATCATGTCAATGAGTTGGTCGTTAATTTTGCAAAGGACGGGAAATTTTCATGGAAGTCACTTCTGTTTATTTTGGCTTATACTGTAGTAGCAACAGGGCTTGCACTCTTTATCAAGTCACAAAGAGAAAGTGATCGAGGTTAAAGGAGAAATAATGGATATTTGGCAGAAAATGTATGAAAAGGCTCAAGCCTTGTATCAGCCACAGGAAGTCTCAGACTTTGTCTATGCTAGACACGTTGTGGCTGCCGTTGAGGCTGAAGATGGGCAAATTTTCACAGGCTTTTGTATGGAAGGGACTTGTGGTGTTTTCCATCTATGTGCTGAAAGGGCTGCGCTTTTCAATATGTATCAAGAGTCTGGTCAGACCAAGGTTAAGCGAATTATCGCCTTTCGTGACCAGCCACCTCATGGTGGAACGTCTGGCATGCCTTGTGGGGCTTGTCGAGAATTTTTAATGGAACTGCATCCCGACAATCGTAACTTGGAATTCATGGTTGACTACGAAACACGACAAACCATTACTTTGAGCGAATTATTGCCACTATGGTGGGGAGAAGAACGGGCTCAACATTTTGAAGAAAAGTCGCAAGACAAGGCTTAACGTTTATAGAAATCACAAAATCCTCACATCTTAAGTGTGAGGGTTTATTTTTTTGAAAATAATTTCAGAAAATTCGAAATTTACCTTGTAATTCAAAATGAAAGTGCTATACTATTCTGTGAAAATAGAAAGAAGGTTTCATTATGGAGTCACTTGTATCTTTTAGTAAATGGCTCAGCAAATGGTTTACTGTAGCTGTTATCCTTTGGGCGGCCTTTAACTATGCCCTTCCCGCAACTAGTAGTTGGGTTATTCCCAATACGGCTTATCTACTTGGCTTGATTCTCTTTGGTATGGGGCTTACTTTGACCACTGAAGATTTTAAACGTATTGCTAAGCGTCCAATTCCAGTTGTTCTTGGGACTGTTGCCCACTATGTCATCATGCCTGGTTTGGCTTGGTTGCTTTGTATGATTTTCCATCTTAAGGGTGCGACAGCAGCAGGGGTTATCCTTGTTGGGTCTTGTCCAAGTGGGACTTCATCTAGTGTTATGGCCTTCCTTTCAGGTGGGGATGTTGCCTTGGATGTCTCTATTGAAACCCTCTCAACTCTCTTGGCCCCACTCATGATTCCAACTCTCTTGTCATTCTTGGCTGGTCAGTACGTGAGCGTCCCTGCTCAAAGCCTCTTCCTTAGTACCTTGCGTATCGTGGTTGTTCCTATCATTTTGGGTGTGCTTGTTCACTCAATCTTTGGTAAGAAAATTGATGCCATCATCAAGATTATGCCTTTGATTTCTCAAGCTGCCATCCTCTTGATTGTTGGAGCAGTGGTTTCTGCCAACCATGCCAATATTTTCACAGCAGCGACAGCCCTTGTCATTCCAGTTGTTATGCTCCATAACCTTTGTGGTTATGCCCTTGGTTTTGGATTTTCAAAAATCCTTGGTTTGGAAGAGCCACAACAAAAAGCCATTACTTTCGAAGTGGGGATGCAAGACTCAAGTCTTGGAGCAACCCTTGCCATGAAGTATTTCGTGCCACAAGCTGCTATCCCATCAACCATCTTTAGTATTTGGCACAATATCTCAGGTTCCATCCTCTCATCATGGTGGAAGAACCATTCAAAAAATAATCAATAAGAAAAATGAAAAGCTGACCTTGGGTTGGCTTTTATTTTTTAATAAAGAATCTTTTTCGAGACTGTCCTTAGGTGATGATGGGCGTCAGCGAACGTCAAGGAAGTTCCATACCTAAGCTTAGAGTATAAGGTCTCGATATTTCTGAACCTCTGAAGTTTAAGTTCTTAGGGGGGAATCATAGCGGAAAGTCTCAGTTAAACTCACTTTGTTCTCAAAGAGAATCATCTGTCATTCTTTGCTGACTTTCTTAGTTCATGGCACATTTGAAATAGTTTACTTACTTCCTGAAAAGGACGTTTTTGACTATGTTATAATGGAAGGACAAAAGCAGTTTAGGAGAATGTTATGGCAACAATTGGTATTGATTTGGGGACGACTAATAGTCTAGCGGTTACCTATCGTGAAGGTGAGGTTGAGCTGATTCCAAATGGTTTTGGCGAATATTTGACGCCTAGCGTGGTTCATGTGTCGGACGATGTCTTGACGGTTGGAAAAATTGCGAAGGAACGCTTAGTGACTGATCCTGAGAATACGGCCCAACTCTTTAAACGTTCAATGGGAACCAATGAAATCTTTTACCTTGATGGGGAAGTTTTCTCGGCAACTGATTTGTCAACTTTGGTGGTTAAACAATTAGTAGCTGATGCGGAGAGTTACTTAGGTGAAAAAGTAGATGAGGTGCTCATTAGTGTGCCGGCTTATTTTAACGAGAAACAACGCTCTGCGACCAAGGCTATCGGACAACGATTGGGCATTAAGGTGGAACGATTGATTAACGAGCCTTCTGCGGCAGCCATTGCTTGTCACAAGATTGGCAAGGACGAGTCTTTCATCGTCTTCGACTTTGGAGGAGGTACGCTTGATGTTTCTGTGGTTGATTGTTTTGATAATGTGATTTCAATTGTTTCTATTGCAGGTGATAATTTCTTGGGTGGCAGCGACTTTGATAAGGCTATCGCTGAAGATTTTTGTCAGTCTCAAGGGATTGATTTGGAGAAGTTAGACACCAAGCAAAAGTCTAGTCTCCTCTTGTCTTCAGAACGTTGCAAGCTCAAGCTACAAAAGGAAAAACTAGCTGCAGTCTCCTTGACCTACGATGACCAATATTACATGAAACAATACACTCAAGCTGAGCTTAAGTCCATTATTCAACCTGTTCTTGATCGTGTTAAGAAAGTCATTGGTAGAGCGGTGAGTGATAGCGGCTACAGGGCTCATGAGCTAGATGCCTTTATCTTGGTCGGTGGGTCTAGCATGATGCCTTTGGTTCAATCCTATATCATGAATCTTCTCAATCTTCCTATTAAGCGTTTGAAGGATATGGATGAGTTGGTTGCGCGTGGTTTGGGGACTTATTTAGCTGTTAAAGAGCGTCAGGAAAAGGTCAAAGATTTGGTAATTACTGATATTTGTCCTTTCTCATTGGGAATCAGTGCCTATGACTCTGACTTTGATAAAAATATCTTTTCAAAGGTTATTAATAAGTTGTCTGTCCTTCCGACCTCAGCCAGCAAATATTATTATGCCAGTCGCGGACAGAAACAATGTCGCTTTATGATTTATCAGGGAGAATCGCTCGATCCTGAGGCAAATCTCTTTTTGGATGAGTTTATTATCGATGTTCCTGGGACTGCGACTAAGACAGAGTTTTTTGAGACTACCTTTACTTACGATATTAATTCCATGCTCTATATAGAGGTTAAACTGGGGTCAACAGGTGAGACTAAAACGTATCGTATTGGTAGTCAAAGTAAAATCGAAGAGGTTGACAAGAGTGAGCATCTGGAGAATATCAAGCTTGTCTCTAATCAATTGTCCTTTGAGGCCGACTTTAAAACGCAGACTGAGCGGGCCTATCGTTTAATTATGGAAATGCCTTATAAGATGCAATTACATTTTTTGTGGCAAATGGAAGATTTTGAAAAAGGCTATCAATTGGCTATTAACAATATCAAGAAGCGAAAAGAAATCGTGAAACGCTATCAAGCTTATCTTGATAGCATTGAAAATATCATGTCACTAGATGATTTGGATATTTTCCGTCAAGAAAAAGACGACCACGGGGAGAATGGCGAGCCCTTTGATAGGTCTGATGACCCTAATTTCTGGAGATAGGAGGTGACGCATGAATTTTTGGTCCATTTTAGGCATTCAACCAACCAATAATCTTAAGGACATCAAGAGAGCCTACGCCAAACAGAGTAAGGTTTACCACCCTGAGGATGATCCTGAAAATTTCCAACGCCTGCAAAAGGCTTATCAAGAGGCCCTTGCCTGGCAAAAATCGCAATCTGGAAATGAGGATGTGAGTGCTGTCATAGGCCATAAACAGGCTGATGGCAGCGTTGTTGGGATGGTGTCTGCCTCCCAGCTAGACGCTTCCTTTAAACAAGCTGCAGATGCTAGCAAGTCTGGTCAAGGGCAAGAAAGCATTGATGAACTTGAGCTTACAGATTATGCGACTGGAAAAGTCGACGATGAGCAAGTGACTGAATATGAGGTCCAGCAGGTGGATGCTGAAGAAGAGCAGAAGCAACTGGATGAGCTAACTTCATCAGATACTTATGAAACGTTCAATCATAGTGAGCCTTATTCAAGGACTCGCGAGGATTCTGTTCTTAGAGAAGATTTAGCTATCGAAAAGCAGGATAGTTTTCTTCAGACTGTTGAGCTATATTTCCTATATAATACTCTGACTATTTCTAAACTCAAAGATTATATGAGTGAGTGTGCTGCTTTGGGCTGGTTGGAGGATCAGGATTTTGCCTACCGTTTTACCAAGACTATTGGCACCATACTTGAAAGAGGTGGTCTAAGTTATGAGACCTTGGAAGGAATTGAAAGTCTAGCCAAGGATTATGATTTTGCATTGTTGGAAGACTACCTTTGTGACCTCTTGGATATGAGACACAAAAAGACCGCTTGGCAAGGACCTCCTCTTCGTCCAATGACAGAAGTGACAGAGCAGACACGGACAGGTGGAGGGGTGATTGTCTTATCCTTTCTAGTAATGGTATGTGGTATTTTTTTCCTAGCCAATGGCTTTTTCACACGAGCAATGGTCCAGTCACAGCCTAAGAAGATTCAAGTTATTTCGGGGCTTTCAGGAAATGAGTTGGTTACACAGGGAACGGTAGATAAGGCAGCTTCAGCCATATCTGATTTGGCTAAAAAATCAGATAAGCCTATTTCTGATACCAAGAAAGTGGTCTATGACCAAGCTAGTTCAACCTTTGTGATTGAGGATAGCTCGACAGGACAGCGTCAAGAACTACCAGGTGTGACAGAGGTTTATGTCCTGCCAGTTTATGAAAATGGTCAAGAAGACAAGGGGATAGCCACAAGTAACGACGGTAGCAATTGGGAACTCAGAGATACTGATGGCCAAGTTCGTGGTCCAATTACTTTATCAGTTGCCATGTCATCAGATATTGCTATCAAGAGTGAAAATGGTAGCTACACTACGGTAGAAAAGGAGTAGAGACATGAAGGATTTTATTTTGAGAAATATTGAAAGAGTCTTCTCTCTCCTCCTTACAGGTATTTTTCTAGCCCTGCTGTATTTTGGAAATGAGAAAGGTTTGCATCTCTGGTTTGACAGTGGACGTGAGAGTGGTAGTCTGGGCTTGGTGACAGGAATATTTATCTTTTTTGTACTTGCTCTTTCTGCTGGCATTTGGGTACTAACGGATAAATTTCTTCTCTTTATTTTAACCAAGATGGGCTATTATAGCGAAGACTGGTCTAAGGTTGTAGGTGTCATCATTGGAAAGAGAATTGCTAAGGCACCAAGAACGAGTACCAATCATTTCCTAGTCGTTAAAGTTGGTGAGGCAAAACGTAACTTCTTCGTTAGTCGAGATGACTTCTATACCCTTGAAAAAGGTGATTGCCTTTGGCTACGGAAAGTCAGAGTGCATTATAAAGGACGTGTCGTTCGCACTTATTACGAACTTGATGAGAGATATTAGACTATAGAGAGCTGACCTTGGGTCGGCTTTTTTACGTCACATGACAAATGTCATGTCATGTCATGACATCTGGTGCTAAAAAGAGAATGACCAAAAAGATATACTTTAGTCATAACTTAGAAATAATAAAAAACGAAAGAGGTCATCTCATGAAAATCAAAACATCTTACCTTATCTACGCTGTAATCGGAACTGTCTTTGCTGGACTTAGCATGTTTACTGATATCTTTGAAAAAGGGAACTTTGAAGCTATCTTCTCAAATTTGGGCATGATTATTGGCTTGTCTATCTCAGCTTACATTCTTATCACTATGGCTAAAAGTTTTATCGATCTTGTCATTAATGAATTGAAAAACTAGGAGGCCCAGTATGAAACTATTGAAAATACTAAGCATTATGCTCCTAGCGGTAATTGGACCATCCTCTTTGCCTATGTCCTACTTCATGGCAGTAGTGATATTCTCTACAGTGTCATGGGGGTATCTGTTGCAGCTTGTTATGTCTTTTTAGCCTTCTATCAAAAGAAAGGAAATCACACACATGAGTGAAGCAATCCTTCAAGTCACAAATCTTGTAAAAAAAATCAAAGGAAAAACAATTTTAGACCATATTAGCTTTGAGGTGGGACAAGGAGACTGTCTTGCCTTAATCGGGCCCAACGGTGCTGGTAAAACGACCTTAATGTCCTGCATTCTTGGTGATAAGAAAGCCAGTAGCGGTCAAGTTTTTATCAAGGGCAAAAAGGGAAAAGCGCAAGATCAAATTGCTGTTCTCCTTCAAGAAAATACCATTCCCTCACAATTAAGAGTAAAGGAACTGATTGCTTTTTTCCAAGATATTTCTGAAAATGGCTTATCTAAAGAAGAGATACAAGCACTCTTACAATTCAAAGACGACCAGTATCAGCAGTTCGCGGATAAACTCTCAGGGGGACAAAAACGTCTTCTTGCTTTTGTCCTCTGTCTTATTGGCAAGCCTGATATTCTGTTTTTAGATGAACCTACAGCAGGGATGGACACTACGACACGCCAACGCTTTTGGGAAATCATCAATGATCTGAAAAAGTCAGGTGTGACCATTCTCTATTCGTCCCACTATATCGAAGAAGTCGAGCACACAGCTGACCGCATTTTGGTTCTTCATCAGGGAAAACTCATCAGGGATACTACGCCACATGCTATGCGTAGCGAAGAAAAGGAAAAGCAAGTCACCTTAGCAAGTCGCTTTGCGTCAAGTCTTGACAAACTGGCAGCCATTTATGATGTGACTGAAAAACGTGATGTAGTAACCTTTATGACTAAAGATATTGAAAGTATTTGGAGTAGTTTGCAAGCTCTAGGCTGTCGCATTTCTGACATTGAAATTCAAAACAAGACACTTTTAGATAGCCTATTTGATAGCACAAGGGAGGACAAGTCATGAAAGCACTACTTAAAATCGAATGGATAAAAACATGGCGCAGTTGGCCAGTCTTCATCATGTCCATCGGAATGCCCGTCGGATTCTTCCTCTTGTATTCAGGTATGGAAATGAGTCCTGACCCTGAATCACAAAAAGCCTTTATCTTGTCCTATATGTTGACCATGACTGGGTTTTCCATGTCTAGCTTTGGTTTCTTTACCTTCCCCTACATGCTTAGAGAGGACCAAACCGAGCACTGGCTAACCTACATCGAACATTCAAAAATCAGTATTCAGGCCTATTACCTGTCAAAAATCTTCCGAGTTCTTATGAACTTTATGGTTGCTATCATCGTAACTTTCTGTGTGGGAGCTTTTGTGCGTGATGTTAAGATGCCATTATCACATTGGCTCGGTTCAGGTGCTCTTTTACTCTTGTCAAGTCTAGTTTTCCTCTCCTTTGGCTTACTCCTAGCCCAAATTAAGTCCCAACAAATCATGGCTATCGTCGGAAATATCGTCTTTCTTGGACTTGCTATTATCGGTGGCTCTTGGATGCCAGTAACCATGTTTCCAAAATGGGTTCAGCACATTTCTGAGTGGACACCCATCTATCATATCAATCAATTGGTAGTCAATTTTGCGAAAAAGGGGGAATTTTCATGGAAATCTCTCATTTTTATCTTGGTCTATGCTACAATAGCTACAGGCTTAGCCCTTTTTATCAAATCGTACAGAGAAAGTGACCATGTTTAGAACATACCAGAAAAATGATTTCGCTTATTTTGTTAGTCTGATTTTCCTAGTCTTCCCAGTATTGGGAGTTTTTGGTGGCTATTTTCCAGTTTGGACCTTAGTTTTGACAGGATTGTTTACCATCGCTTATCTCCTTATGGTGTATTTGAAACAAGCCTATAGCAAGTGGATTCCCTTTCTGTGGTTTTACACTTTAGCTTACATTATCTTTATGTCCATGACCTTCCAGGGGGGCATGATGTGGTTTGTTTTTTTCAATGTCAATCTTCTCGTTTGGCGCTTTGAGGATAGCATATCATCTTATCGATTCTTTTCCTTTCTAGTGACCCTCTTGATTTTGACGTCATCATCCTTCCTATTGACAGACGATTTGAGTACCCACCTCATGTCTATGGCTATTACCTTATTTTCTTTGGGAATGTACTATTTTCAAAACCGTATACGTCAGGAGAGAAAGATGGAAGAGGCCCTTGCGGAGCAGAATCGGACCATTAATATCCTGTCAGCTGAAAATGAGCGCAATCGTATCGGTCGTGATTTGCACGATACCTTAGGACATACCTTTGCCATGATGAGTCTTAAAACCGAGTTGGCTCTGAAACAGATGGACAAGGAGCAGTATGAAGCTGCTAGAAAGAATCTGGAAGAATTGAACCAGATTAGCCGAGACTCCATGTACGAGGTGCGTGAGATTGTCAATAAGCTCAAATACCGAACGGTGGCAGAGGAGTTACTGGAACTCGAGCGACTCTTTGACCTATCAGATATCGTCTTGACCGTGGATAGTAGCCTTGACTTAGACAGCCTGTCACCTGTTAGCCAGTCGACCTTGTCCATGGTGCTTCGTGAACTGGCCAATAATGTCATCAAACATAGCCAGGCTGATAGCTGTCAGATTCGTCTAAGACGTGATCGTGGTATTGTCCTTGAGTTTGAGGATGATGGTTGTGGCTTTGAGGAAGTCACTGGACAAGAACTACACAGTATCAGAGAGCGCCTGAGTTTGGTAGATGGAGACTTGGAAATTGTGTCTCAATCGCATCCAACAATCATTCGTGTGCATTTGAAAGAGGGAGGAAAAGCATGAAATTATTAGTTGCCGAAGACCAGTCAATGTTGAGGGATGCCCTCTGCCAACTCCTCATGCTGGAGGACGATGTTGAAGAGGTCCATGCGGCCAGTGATGGCCAAGAAGCCATTGCCCTCTTGGAAAAAGAAGAGGTCGACGTAGCCATTTTAGACATTGAAATGCCAATCAAGACAGGACTTGATGTCCTGGAGTGGATTCGTGCCAATCAAAGTGAAACGAAGGTTGTTATTGTGACCACCTTCAAACGAAAAGGCTATTTTAAACGAGCCCTTGCAGCCCAGGTGGATGCCTACGTGCTCAAAGAACGTTCCATCAGTGACCTCATGGCGACCATCCATACCGTCCTAGCAGGTCAAAAGGAGTACTCGCCAGAGCTGGTTGAAGGTGTTGCCTTTGACAATAATCCACTCAGCCAACGTGAACAAGAAGTCTTGGCCATGGTTGCCCAAGGGTCAACCAACCAAGAAATCGCCGAAAGCCTCTTCCTCTCAAATGGAACCGTCCGAAATTACATGACAGCCATCCTGACTAAACTCGATGCAGGCAACCGAACAGAAGCCGTCCGCATTGCCAAAGAAAAAGATTGGTTGGGATGAGGAGAAGTTTATAAAAGAAATTTTATTAATTAAAGGTCACCATATGGTGGCTTTTTTGTGGCTTATAATCTATCTAAACATTCACAAGCAAGAATGAGAGAAGTTGAAATGAGCCTCTACAGGAATATGTAGAGGCTTTGATGAATTATTGAATTGTGTCATTTTGTTTAGTGAATTAGACGGGTGGTTTTGATTTTTTCAAGTATCAAAACTATTTTCTCTTTTGAGAGAATAACACTTGGTTTCCTTTTTTAACTGCTTTATAATAGAGTAATACTAAGGTCTTCTGCTGTGATAAAGAAGGCAGATTTTAGGAGATGAGAAATTGGCTTTTTGTGTTTAGAGGACACGGTTTGTTGATTTTTTACTGTAGGAGATAGATATGGCAATGATAGAAGTGAAACATCTTCAGAAAAATTTTGTGAAGACAGTCAAGGAACCGGGGTTGAAGGGGGCTTTGCGTTCCTTTATTCATCCTGAAAAGCAGACCTTTGAAGCGGTCAAGGATTTGACCTTTGAAGTGCCCAAGGGGCAGATTCTAGGTTTTATCGGGGCAAATGGTGCTGGGAAGTCGACCACCATTAAAATGCTGACAGGAATTTTGAAACCGACGTCTGGTTTTTGTCGGATTAATGGCAAGATTCCACAGGATAATCGCCAGGATTATGTCAAGGATATTGGGGTTGTTTTTGGACAACGCACTCAGCTATGGTGGGACTTGGCCCTGCAAGAGACTTACACGGTTTTGAAGGAGATTTACGATGTCCCAGACTCGCTCTTCCACAAGCGCATGGATTTTTTGAATGAAGTCTTGGATTTGAAGGACTTTATCAAGGATCCTGTGCGGACTCTTTCGCTAGGTCAACGGATGCGGGCGGATATTGCGGCTTCCTTGCTTCACAATCCCAAGGTTCTCTTTTTAGATGAGCCGACCATTGGTTTGGATGTGTCGGTCAAGGATAACATTCGCCGGGCTATTACTCAAATCAATCAAGAGGAAGAAACAACTATTCTCTTGACCACTCACGATCTGAGTGACATTGAGCAACTCTGTGATCGGATTTTTATGATTGATAAGGGGCAAGAGATTTTTGATGGGACGGTTAGCCAGCTCAAGGAAACCTTTGGCAAGATGAAGACTCTTTCCTTCGATCTGATGCCAGGTCAAAGTCATCTCGTCTCTCATTATGAAGACTTGCCTGATATGACCATCGATAGACAAGGAAATAGCCTGACTATTGAATTCGATAGTTCCCGCTACCAGTCGGCCGATATTATCAAGCAAACCTTATCTGATTTTGAAGTCCGTGATTTGAAGATGGTAGATACGGATATCGAAGATATTATCCGTCGCTTCTATCGAAAGGAGCTCTAAGATGGTCAAATTGTGGAGACGTTATAAACCCTTTATCAATGCAGGGATTCAGGAGTTGATTACCTATCGAGTCAACTTTATTCTCTATCGGATTGGTGATGTCATGGGGGCTTTTGTCGCTTTCTATCTCTGGAAGGCTGTTTTTGACTCCTCCCAGGAGCCTTTGATTCAGGGCTTCAGTATGGCAGATATCACTTTCTACATCATCATGAGTTTTGTGACCAATCTCTTGACCAGGTCTGATAGCTCCTTTATGATTGGGGAGGAGGTCAAGGATGGCTCCATTATCATGCGCTTGCTGAGACCAGTGCATTTTGCGGCCTCTTACCTTTTCACCGAACTTGGTTCCAAGTGGTTGATTTTTATCTCTGTTGGACTGCCATTTTTAAGTGTCATTGTTTTGATGAAAATCTTATCTGGGCAAGGTATTGTAGAAGTGCTGGGATTAACTGTCCTTTATCTCTTTAGCTTAACTCTGGCTTATCTGATTAACTTTTTCTTTAATATCTGCTTTGGATTTTCAGCCTTTGTATTTAAAAATTTATGGGGTTCTAATCTACTCAAGACTTCAATAGTGGCCTTTATGTCTGGCAGTTTGATTCCCTTGACGTTTTTTCCAAAGGTGGTTTCAGCTATTCTCTCCTTCTTGCCTTTTTCATCCTTGATTTACACTCCGGTTATGATCATTGTTGGGAAATACGATGCCAGTCAGATTCTTCAAGCGCTTTTGCTCCAGTTCTTCTGGCTTATAGTGATGGTGGGCTTGTCTCAGTTGATTTGGAAACGAGTCCAGTCATTTATCACTATTCAAGGAGGTTAGTATGAAAAAATATCAACGCATGCATCTGATTTTTATCAGACAATACATCAAGCAAATCATGGAATACAAGGTTGATTTTGTAGTAGGTGTCTTGGGAGTCTTTCTGACTCAAGGCCTAAACCTCTTGTTTCTCAATGTTATCTTTCAACATATTCCATCCCTAGAAGGTTGGACTTTTCAAGAGATTGCCTTTATCTATGGATTTTCCTTGATTCCCAAGGGATTGGACCATCTCTTTTTTGACAATCTCTGGGCCTTAGGTCAACGACTAGTACGAAAAGGGGAATTTGACAAGTATCTGACTCGTCCTATCAACCCTCTCTTTCATATTCTGGTTGAGACCTTTCAGATTGATGCCTTGGGTGAACTTTTGGTCGGTGGCATTCTATTAGGAACAACAGTAACTAGCATCGCTTGGACTCTTCCAAAATTCCTGCTTTTTCTAGTTTGTATTCCTTTTGCGACCTTGATTTACACTTCTTTAAAAATCGCGACAGCCAGCATCGCTTTTTGGACTAAACAGTCAGGCGCCATGATTTATATTTTTTATATGTTCAATGATTTTGCCAAGTACCCGATTTCCATTTACAATTCGCTCCTTCGTTGGTTGATTAGTTTTATCGTGCCATTTGCCTTTACGGCTTACTATCCTGCTAGTTATTTCTTGCAGGGTAAGAATGGGCTCTTTAATATCGGTGGTTTGATTCTGATTTCCCTTGTCTTCTTTTTCATTTCCCTCAAACTCTGGGATAGGGGCTTGGATGCCTACGAAAGTGCTGGCTCGTAAGGGGGAAAGATGGATTGACCATCACAGACTCTACACTGGCTGAGAAAATAAAAAGGTCTGTCTAGATCTTTATGATTTAATCATTACGCACCAAAGCAATGATTATTTCGAAGGTTTAAGCAATGACTTTAAGTACCAGCAGTCTACTACCAAGTCTTGAATGCTACTCTTAAAAGAGATATACATAGAGCAAGTTAGTCTTAGAAGATAAATCGCTCTATATCGTTCGAAAGGCTAAACAATACTTGAAGGATGAAGAAAATCATCTGAAAATTTCTCAATCGAATAGAGATTAATTGGAAGTGCTTGAAAAAACTGTACTGATTCCTAAAAGTTAGATTTTTTCTGTCTAACTTTAGGGCTATCGTTCTTATATCTTATTTTAGGTAGTTTTTTACTATTATTTCTAAGTTTTGTGATGTGGTACTTATTTATTATTTTGGCATTATCAGGGCAATTTAAGAAAACCAAATATTTGAAAATCTTGGAGAAGGAAGAGAAACCCTACTAAGCTATTTTTATTGAAGTATT
>NZ_JAPVYF010000005.1:0-116975 GCF_041431705.1 Streptococcus sp. 27098_8_74 | reverse complement strand
CTTGTGGGGCATTTTCTTTTATTAGTTTTTCTCTTACAAAATAAGGTCTGTTTTTTCAACTTTGTAAAGGGCAATTCCCATGATTATGGTCAAGACAAGAAGAATTAAAACAGCAGGGGTCCAAGAGTTAAAGAGTTGTTTGCTTGAACCGAACAAGACTGGACCAAGGGCTGCAAAGATATAGCCTCCGGTTTGGGCTAAACCTGATAGTTGGGCTGTTTTTTCAGGCGTGCTAGCCTTCATTGAAAAGGAAACCATCATGTAAGGGAATAGGACACTAGCAGAACTTCCGATTAAGAGGTTAAGGACCAACCAATACACAAAGCTGTCTGTATTGACTAGAAGCATGGCAACTCCGATGAGTCCTGCTAGGACGGTAGCCACTAGCATCAAATGGCGGTTACGATCAGAAAGTTTAGTGATTAGGCTAGGAATGATCATAGAGAATGGAATACTCGTCAGTGTGAAAACGGAAGCTAGAATTCCGGCATTGGCCTCGCCGACACCGGCTTGAGTGGCCATGGTTGGAAGCCAAGTGATAGTGGTATAGAAGAAGAGTGACTGTAATCCACCGAAAATCATGATGGCCCAGACTTTGCCACTCTTATACCAACTGCCTGAATTTTCGCTGGTAGAAGTTTCTTGTTCTAAGTAATGATTGTGACGGACATTAGGAAGCCAAACTACAAGAGCTAAGGCACAGACCGCGGTCAATACCCAGACCAAACCTTGCCATGAGGTTGCCTTAGTGATTGGAACGGCAACTGATGAAGCTACGGCTGTGGATAATCCCATGGCTGTAATGTAGAGTGTGGTTAAGAATCCTAACTGATTTGGCTCGTTAGCCTGAATTAGGCTTGGGAGAAGGACGTTGATAAAGGCAATCCCAGCTCCGACTAAAAGCGTTCCCACATAAAGAAGAGGGAGATTGACGGTACGCAGAGCCGAACCAAGAGTCATCACAATTAAAACACCGAGGAAGAGTCTTTCGATACCAAAGCGTTTGGCCCAGCTAGCTGCAAAAGGCGAGAATACCGCAAAGGTTAAGAGAGGCAGACTTGTCAAGAGACCGAGTGAACTGACCTCAACACCTAGACCTGAAGCAATGTCTGATAAGACAGTAGACAAGGTTGTGAACGGGGCCCGCAAAACGATCCCTAGAAGAAGGATTCCAGGGATTAGAAAATGTGAATGTTTCTGTTTCATAAACTATCTCCATGTTTAATAAGGGTATTTTAATTTTTAAGAATATGACACTAATGCGTCACTTCCATCTTACCATAAATGAAGGGGGTGATGAAAGCGATTACGTTGGATTGTCAAGAAAGAATTTTTAGTTTTATAATCCTATTCTGCTGATTATCAAATAGCATAATCTGATTTTTAAAAGACCGAACATGTAGTCCAGCCTCTTTTCAATGTCTTCTTAAATTTCATACCCCATAAGGAGTCCGCCTTCTTCAGCATAAAAACTACAGAGTCCAGAAGTAGGAAGGACTTCGATGCTTGCTTGGGCAAATTTTTCACGAACCAATTCAGAGAATTGCTCGATAAATTTTTCATTGTTGCGGTGGGCAATCGTAATGTGGCCTCCAGCATAACCAGACTTGAGGAGTTCATCAAAGGCAGCTTTGATGGCTTTCTTTTGACCACGAGCTTTTTGAAGCAACTCTAGGGTACCAGTCTTACTAGCTTCACCGACCATACGGATATTGAGGAGTCCAACAACGGTGCCAACCAGTTTGCTTAGACGACCATTTTTCACCAAATTATCAACTTTAGCTAAAACAAAGAGCAACTTAGTTTTGGCTTGGTAAGCTGTGATGGCATCAAGGACTTGGTCAAAATCAAGGCCTTCTGCGACTAAGTGATTGAGCTTACGAACGAGCAGGTCGACCTCGCCACCAGCTGACAGGCTATCAATGACGTGAATCTTGGTATCAGGATGCTCTTCCAGATAAATTTTCTTAGCAATTTCAGCACTATTGTAGCTGCCAGAAAGGGTACCGGTGATTGTCACGACGACGATATTGTCCGCCCCTTCAAAGGACTTCATATAGTCATCAGGACTTGGACATGCAGATTTGGAAGCAGTTGTAGTTGCATACATCTCCTCCATCATTTGATCAATATTGAGTTGGGCATCATCCCTGTAAATGGTTTCGCCCACTTGGATAGTCAAAGGAACACTGACAAACTCCGTATCTGGTGCCAGATTGTCCAAAGAACGGTAGTCACAGCCTGAATCCGCAATAATTTTCCATTTCATAGGTTTATACCTCATATCTGCATAATGTACATTGACAAGTGTTTTGTCTTCTTTTACAATTTTATCATGAAGTGCATTGCTATCATAGTGGATCTCATCAGGTGTGACAGATAGAAAGTGAATGTTATGGCAGAAAGAAAAATTTCAGAGAAATCCTTGGAAAATCTGAAACGATTTAACCAAGAAAACAAGGCAATTACACGAGAATCCATCGAAATTTCTCTCCTGCAATTGTTGGAGAAAAAAGACTTGAAAAAGATTACCATATCAGAACTGGTTGAGCGTGCAGGTGTATCCCGTGCTGCCTTTTATCGCAATTATGGGTCCAAGGAAGAGATTTTGAAGTCTATTTTTGAGTCTAGTATTGCAAAGATTACCAAGTCTTTGGACGGCTATAATCTCAAGACGGATCTTTACCAAGTCTGGGTTTATCTCCTTAAGGAAGTCAAAAAAGAAGCCAAAATCATCAGTCTTGCCATTGATTACAATTTTGAGCAAGTATTGACCAAGGCTGTTTATGATTTTTTGGAAAAACGAAATGGTAGCTCATCAAATGGTGCTGGTAGCTACCTTAATTCCTTCTGGAGCTCGGCTATTGTTTCAGTAATTTCCAAATGGGTCAAGGATGGCATGAAGACCCCAGCAGAAAAGATTGCTAAGCTCGGCCTTCCCCTTTTTCCACATAAGAAGAAGTAGTAATCCCCTCGCTACTACAACTAATAGGAGGTTCTGTATGCCAATTTATGAATTTTGTGCAGAGAATGTTACTTACTTAGAAAAAGCCTTTGAAGCTGGTGCTCAACGGGTGGAGTTGTGTGATAATCTGGCTGTCGGAGGCACGACGCCTTCTTATGGTGTCATAAAGGCAGCCGTTGAGTTGGCCAAGGATTATCAGGCTCAAGTGATTGTAATGATACGTCCACGAGGGGGCGACTTTGTCTATAGCCAGCAGGAATTGGCTATCATGCTAGAAGATATCAAGTGCGCGCGTGACTTGGGTGTTGACGGATTTGCACTAGGTGCTTTGACTTCGGAACATCAACTCGATACAGAAGCTCTAAAGACCTTGCTAGATGCTAGTCGAGGCTTAGAGGTCACCATGCATATGGCCTTTGATCAAATCCCTAAAGCAGATCAAGCTAGTGCCATCCAGTGGTTGAAGCATCACGGTGTGACGCGGCTTCTCACCCGTGCTGGAACTCCCGAGACTGATTTAGAATCACGCTTGAAACGTTATTCAGACTTGGTTGAGCTAGCAGAAGGTCAGTTGGAGATTTTAGCAGGTGGTGGTATCTCCTTGGATAATCGTGACCAATTTCTTGCCATAGCTGGTCTTGAACAAGTTCATGGAACACGTATCGTCTTTTAGATTTACAATGGAACCAGCGGCTTAGCTCGGTTCCTTTTGTTTTTTTGCCATGGAAAGGCACTTTGCTTTTCTAGTCATTCTTTGATAAGCTATTACTATAGCATTAAAAAAATTGGGGGATGTATGTTAGATAATTTGTTAAAAAAGAACCCTGTCTTGGGTGTCATTCTTTATCCGTTATTAGGGTTAGGAGCTATTTGGCTTGGTCACTATTACTCACAGAGCCTTTCACTATTGGAAAAAACGGGTGGTCAGCTTAAGGTTAATACTTTTGTTTACATTGCCTATCAATTAGGTGGGATCAAACTCGTCATGGGTTTCTTTATTCTTTTAGCGCTTTTCTTTTTCTATCTGGGTTATACTTACTTTAAAAAACTTGGCAATACTCAGAAATAAGTACTATGCTTATACACCGACTGCAGCTGATTGCTTGCAGTTTTTTTCTTTTCTAACTGGTCAACCAGAATCCCCGTTTTATGCTAAAATAAAAGTATTACGCTTCAAAAAGGAGATGAGATGAAAGCAGAAGAATGGTTAACCTATTTTATAAAGATTTATGGACGTCGCCCAAAGATGATAGAGGTTGACGAGGCGATACAAAATGGCAGTCTCTTGGCCAATCGAGCAGAAGTAGAGAGCTTATTGTTAGCATCTAAAAAGAGCTTTTGGCAAACCTTAAGTCAGTCTATTGTGACTCATAAGGTCGCAGCGTCAGTTCTTGCAGTTTCTTGTATGACGCTTCTTGGTGGTGGTGTCATTTTTGCTTGGCATTCTCATCATTCACAAGTGCAACAGACGTCATCCCTTGCGGTAGCTTCGTCAAGCAGTCAAACAGGTCAAACGTCTTCCTCAGACAAGTCTAAACAATCGAGTTCCAAAGCGTCTGACTCGTCTTCAGGTTCTAGTTCACAAAGTCAGAGTGCCTCATCGGAGGCAAAAACACCTACTATGGATGTGGAAGCCATTCGAAATGGTGATTTTTCAAGCATCGAAGGTGATTGGGTTTCTGACGGTGGTCATGTGGTGACCATTACCAAGTCAGGGCTCACAAAGTCTGAAGAGACAGGAAGTACTGATGGCAAGACTGTCGTTAAAGATTTTAACGGTCAGCCTATGTTTTATTTTGCGGACAATGGTCCAGGACATGGGGTTAATCCTTTTGTGCCTGTGCCAGCCAACCAAGCGGCACCGTCTCCAGACAATTCTGTCAAAGACACAGATCGTCTGGTTCAAATTCCAGAATCTGGAGGGCCGGGAGTGGTTTACACGTCCTATTACAGAGTGAAAAGCAAGAGTCAGTCTGGTCAATCTAGCCAGACCAATATGACAGCCCTTTGGAATAGTGACAAGGCCGCTAAGCTTGCTAGTTACATGGTAGAGTTTGGTCACAAGATGAATCAAGAAAGTTATAGAAGACTAATACCTAACGGAAGTGATGACTTCTTTGGTGCCATGTCTTTTGCCAAAAATAACCGCATCATTGTAGGTGAAAAGACAGAACAAAATGCTCCAATGACCAACCAACAAAAGGTAGACGTTGCCTTTTCCGAAGATGGTACAGGGACAGCGGACTATCTCATCGTGGATAGCTACGGGTATTCAGGTTCTGCCATGATTCTCTACCATTTCACCATTCATAAAGGTCAACCAGTGGTCCTAGTTTCCATGCAAAATCAGGGAAATCCTGAAAACATGTATTACATGTACCCTACCAATAATAAGGACATCCAAGAAGCCTTTGCCAATATTGTGAATGGCAAGTGATGGTTTGGAGACTAAAAAGCCTTTGTCCTCAATCTAAAGCCTTAGCAACAAGGCTTTTTCTTGTGGATAAGTATCTTGAGAATGAGTAGTCAGCAAAATCTGGTATAATGAAGCCAAGGAGGCGCCTATGAAACATTTGAAAAAACAGACGCTAATACTTCTATCTATCGCTAGCCTATTACTCGTTGGTTTAGCAGTTTTTGCACATATCCACAAAAAGGAGGAAAAACCAAGCTACTCCAACCTTAATAGCAAGGCCAGTCTCAATGAGGTGCGTTCCATTCTCTCGAAACATTTAGACAAGGGGAGTGTGGATAACTTTACCAATCTGGTTAGAGATTACAATGATACTGTGGGTTCTGTTGGACTTTCTGGGGATTTTGCACCATTTACCAAAACAGACTATGATGTGGAAAAAATAAGTAGCCTGTGGACAGCCAAGCATGGTGACTTTATCGGCACCAACTGTCGTATCAACACCTATACGCTCCTGAAAGGCAAAATCAAGATTCCACAAGTCAAAAATGATACTGAGCTCCTTTTCCAAGATAAGGACGCTATTGACAAGGGCAAGCTCTTTGATGCCAAGGATCAGGAAAATTTTGAGATTCTTTTTTCAAGGGTCAAGACTGAGGCCACCCAAGATGTCAAGGTTCACGCCAAGCATATGGAGGATTACTATAAGCAATTCACCTTTGATGACAAGGCACGTATGCTGTCGGTCGTTGTCCACGATAATCTGGATGGCGATTCCCTTTTTGTCGGTCACGTCGGCGTCTTAGTTCCTACGACAGATGGTTACTTATTTGTCGAAAAATTGACCTTCGAAGAGCCCTACCAAGCCATAAAATTTGCTAGTAAGAAAGATTGCTACAAGTATCTCACAACCAAGTACAAGGACTATACCGGACCAGGTCTAGCCAAACCCTTTATCATGGACAATGACAAATGGGTGGATATGGACTAGCTCAGCGTGAGAAGAAGGTTTTTTATAGGCAAGAAAAGGAAGCAAGATATGAAAAGAAAAGAAGCCTTGTCGTTTTATCTGGCGGGGACCTTTGGACAGATTTTACTGGTCAGTCTCCTTGTTTGGTTGCTAAGAGCAGGAGGAGTTAGGGTTGATTATGGAACTCCAATTGGCCTCTTTACCCTTATCTTAGGTGGATTGTCATCAGCTATTTGGGGAGGCTATGTTAGCATTCGCTATCATCACTCTAGTTTTAAACAACTTGTCAGAGACTTTTTCCAAGTCAAACAGCCTCTTAGTAATTATCTCTTAGTCCTCATTTTTCTAGGTTTGGATTTTTTACCAATGGTCTTGAGTGGAGGGGCGATTATTCAGGCTTGGTATCTCCCCATTGTGTTATTTTGCAAAGCCCTTGTCTTTGGTGGAATCGAAGAAATCGGTTGGCGCTATTTTTTCCAGCCTGCTTTGCAAGAAAAGTTGACCTATCTAGTGTCCACGCTCTTTACATTTTTGGCTTGGTCACTATGGCATATCCTCTATTTTTACATTGATGGGTCTCTGGCCACGATTCATTTATTGCCTTTCTTGCTAGGCTTATTAAGCAATTGTTTCATCTTATCCGCCATTTATACAAACACCAGAAGTCTTTGGCTTTGTGTGATGACACATGCGCTTATCAATGCTTTATCGCAACTGTCATCAGCGGAGAGCCTTTGGTTGTCCCTTGTGATTAAGGTGTTGATAATTCTTCTTGCCATGAAAATTGCAAGTAGCAGTATGGAGAAAGTGAAATCCTAAGCTGGCTTGATTTTCATTGCTTCAGTTACTTATAATTCCCAAGAGTAGTTCAATGACTGCTCTTTTTTTCCACTCAAATGACCTTGCCCATCTTTTTGAGGCATGTTATACTAGAAGAGTATTGTCAAAATTTTCTGACATTACAGGTGGAAAGGAGGTGCTAATGCCTTTTAAAAAAACAAAACACCTTGTTTTTTCCCGCTACTTAAGCCTGCTCTGTTTGTTGCTAGTTTTACTAGTAGCGTCAGTTTTTATAGCAGTGTCTTTAGGGGCGGTCACTATAGATATAGGTGATACCTATGGTGTCATCTTCAGTAAATTGGGGCTTCCGATTGCCAGTCATAGCATAGCCAAGCCACTTGAAGCTATTATCTGGAATATGCGAGTTCCTAGGGTTCTCCTAGGGTTAATAGTTGGTGCAGGCCTTTCCATGTCTGGGAGTGTCATGCAGTCAACTGTCAATAATCCGATTGCCGAGCCCTACATTTTGGGCATCTCGGCAGGAGCAACGTTTGGAGCAACCTTGGCCATCATTTTAGGACTTAAAGCTGTGGTAGGCTTGGGTGCCTTTATGGGGGCTATCCTAGCGACGGTTCTTGTCCTAATTATTGCCTCTATGCAGGGGAGAGTGACCACATCTGGCCTGATTTTATCTGGAACGGTTGTCAACGCCCTCTTCATTGCCTTTGCCAATTTTATAATCTCTATTGGAGCGACAGCAGATAGTGTCATGACCATTAAGTTTTGGACCATGGGTTCATTGACAGGAACATCTTGGTCAGATTTGCTGCTTCCGGTAGTAGTGGTTGGTTTGGCCTTTCTCTTTTTCTCAACTCAGTATCGTGTCTTCAATGCCATGATGATGGGAGATGAGGCAGCTTTGACTTTAGGGATTCCACTTAGACTCTACTGGTATCTTTACATTGCCATTGTTGCGGTCATAACGGCTGTCTTGGTTGCTAGCTGTGGGATTATCGGCTTTGTCGGCTTGATTACCCCTCATATTGCTAGAAGTTTAGTCGGGACTAACTATCGTAAGCTTTTTCCAGTGGCGACGCTCTTAGGCTCCTTGTTTGTGGTTTGGGCAGATGTCTTGGCTAGAATCCTCGTCAAAAATGCAGAGCTACCTATCGGTATCTTTACAGCCTTAGTTGGCGCACCTTTCTTTGTTTATATTGTGACTAGAAATCGCAGGAAGGTGGTTTAGATTTATGGATGTAAATTGTAAGGATATTCATTATTCAATTGGAGATAAAAAAATCCTAAACGGTGTCTCCCTAAAGGTTGAAGGCCAGCAATTCCAGACCATACTAGGACCCAATGGAAGTGGCAAGTCAACCTTGCTCAAAATCATTTACCGTCAGTTGAAGCCAGATAGCGGTCAAATTTTACTTGATGGAAGGCCACTAGACCAAGTAAGCCTAAAGGAAACTGCGAAAGAAATGGCCGTTGTGACACAGTTTAACACCCTTCAATTTGATTGTACGGTGGAAGAAATTGTCATGCTTGGCCGAACGCCCCATCTTTCCTTTCTGCAAAAAGAATCGGAGCGGGATTTCGTCCTCGTTCAGGATGCCCTAGACAAGGTTGGCATGTCTGAAAAGAAGACACGCTATTATTCGTCCTTATCAGGTGGCGAAAAACAAAGAGTCATCCTGGCGCGTGCCTTGGCTCAGGAACCCAAACTCCTTTTATTGGATGAGCCTACCAATCATTTGGACATTAAGTATCAGTTGGAGATGTTGGCCTTGGTTAAGGAACTCGGCATTAATGTTCTTGCAGTTCTCCACGATATTCAATTGGCCTGTCGTTTTTCAGATTATATCTACTTAATGAAAGGGGGTGAGATTGTTGCCCAAGGTGTCCCAAGGGATGCCGTAACCCCACAATCCTTGCAGGCGGTTTATGATGTTCAGAGTTGTATTACTTGGACAGATGACCAGCAGGCAATGATTCAGTATTTATAAGCCTAGGAAAGGAAGGCCTTATGAACAAGAAAACATTTCGTATCGCATTAATCGCTGCAGCAGTCCTCACATTGACAGCATGCAGTTCTACATATAAAAACAGCACATCATCGTCATCATCAGCAAAAGAAACGGTGAAAAAGACCAAGTCAGAAACCCAGTATCCTTTGACTGTCAAAACTTATGACGATAAAGGAACTGAGCTAGATCAAGTCTTCAAAAAGGCACCAGAAAAGGTTATCACCAATAACCTTTCATCAACTGAAATCTTGATTGAGCTTGGTTTGAAAGACAAAATTGTCGGTATGCTTAACCCTGACAATGAAGTAACCGATAAATATAAGGATGACATTGCTTCAATCCCACATATCGGTGATAAGAAAACAATTTCTCAAGAAGCCATCTTGGCTTACGGACCAGATGCTCTTATTGGTCGTAATATGATGTTCTCAGACAAATCAATGGGAACCATCAGCACGTGGAACAGCAACGACATTCCCGTCTATACGCAAAAAGCTTCTGTTTCAACAACCAAACAAGATTTGAATAATATCATCGAAGATGTTAAAAATATTGGTGACATTTTCAACGTTCAAGACAAGGCAGACAAGTATGCAGGACAACTCCAAAAGCGTATCGACGCCGTTAAAAAGAAAAACAAGTCTTCTGACAAAGACTTGAAGAAGGCTCTGATCATGTGTGCCTACAACGATGAGACCTTTGGAACTTACAAATCTGCCCTTCAAGAAAGTATGCTTAATCAGCTTGGCTATACCAATGTTGCGACAGGAACATCAGATTTGACTCTGGAAAATCTCGTGTCTATGGAACCAGAATTGATTATCTATGTAACTAGTGACCGTAATAAGGCCATGGACAAGGATGCTACAGACAAGATGGAAAAGAACGCTGTTCTTGAAAATGTACCAGCCGTTAAAAACAAGAAAATCATGACTATTTCTTATGATGAGCTTATGGATTACGGTCCATCTGTGATTGATTCTCTTGAGAAGGTTAATGACTTTGTTAATAAATAAAGACTTTGTCTGCCATGGCATTCGAGTGACGATTGCCCTTCCTGAGTCTTATGATGCTACTAAGACTTATCCAGTTGTTTTTCTGAACGATGGACAACTGGATTATCTGGGAAAACTAGCGAATTCTGTTATCCTGATAGGCCTTGAGCCCAAGAATCGCTTAGATGATTTTACACCTTGGTATGCTCAGGCTTTGAGACCTGGAAGTCCTGATTTTGGTGGCAAGCTAGCTAGCTATCATGACCATCTATTTGGCCATATTTTAAATAGCATCCAAGAGGAGTTTCGATTGGATGACAGTCGTATGGCTTACGGAGGCTACTCGCTGGGTGGACTGGCTGCTATTTCCAGTCTTTATGGCAGTGATAAGATGCCTTTTATCTTTTCCATTTGTGGATCCTTTTGGTATCCAGATTTTGTAGATTACTGCCAATCCCATCAGCTTCTTAATAAGTCTTGCTCGGTCTATTTACGTAACGGTTTGACCGAAGGGGCTAATCATAAGAATAGACTGGTCAGGGCTCCTAGCTTTGCCAAAGAAGTACATGGATGCATCAAAAAACAGTGCTTGTCCACTTATTCAGCATTTGACTCCTACGGTCATCATGACCATCTCCAAGAAAGATATGATGCTCTTTCGGATTGGTTGATTGAAGAGTGGAAACTCTGAAATGCTGCTATTGGTGATTGAGTAGGAAAGAGAGAAGAAAAGTAGTGAAGAAGATTCCGACGATGGAATCTCTTCACTACTTTTTGTTATGCTCGAAAACTACGATCACAGTTGATGCTTCCGAAAAGTTTTTTGACATGAATCAAAAAACGCCTTAACTCCATATATTAAAAGTAATTGACTTACCTTTGACTTATATCCTAACTTCAAAAAGGACAAGACTATTATTGTTGCTGATGCAGTAACTTATATCATTTAGAACTTTTTTGTTGGAGAAGTAGAAGGGAAAAAACTATACTTTGGTGCCTGAGAATACTTCGATATGGTTTCCTAGTATTTTTATATCTACTGGAAGATTATCCGATTTGTCTCCATCAACATCTGACTCTAACTCAACCTCTGAAGAAATCCTAATATTACGCGCTTTGATATATTCGATATTATCGTTACCTACTAGATCCCCTTTTAACAAATCTGGGATAGTCGATAATTTAGAAATGATGGATGCATCTTTTAAAATCAAGATATTTCCATATCCATCTGTATTTTCATCAAATAGTTTTTTGTCTGCATAGTAATTAGATAGAAGAACTAAGACCTGACTAGCTTCACCTTCATAATTGCCATTTTCGCTTTCAATACGAACATTAAATACATCGTCTTCCATAACGGACCTCATCGTATTGATTGCATATGCAAAGATACCGTACTTTGTTTTATCTTCAATATCAACGTTATGAATAGCTTCTGGTAAAGATCCAACACTAAAAATATAGCCAAAATAATTTTGATTAGCTTTTCCAACATCAATGGTTTTAGTAAAATTGAAATCAAGTTCTTCAATCGCTTGATCAATATTTTGGTTGATTTCTAATAGCTTAGTGATTAAATTACCAGTTCCACCAGGAATAATCCCAAGTTTTGGAATGTGATTTTTTTCAGCAATCCCTGAAATAACCTCATTTACAGTACCGTCTCCACCAAAAACAATTACTGCATCATATTTTTCTTTAGAGGCTTTTTCAGCAAATTGAGTTGCATCTTTGGCTTTTTGCGTAATCTTAGTTTCAACATAATCAAAATACTCTTTAGCCTTATTCTCCAAGCTCTCTTTATAATCTAATGCTGTTTCTCCTCCAGAAGTTGGATTAATAATTATCATTACTTTTTTCATTGATATTTCTCCTATGGACCACTAGTGACAATACTTTTCAACGGTTTCTTATGCTTATCAGATTAATATCTCACATTACTTGTTGTTATTTGGGGATTCTTTTTACTTATCCTTTTCTATTTGTTGAAGATCATCATCGTTTTTATATTGAATGATGTAGTCGACTAATTCTTTTTCAGTTAATCTATCATTTGTTAATTGTGAAACCTGAATCGAGATATTTTTCAAACCATATTCATTTTGTTTGTTAATGATACCTTGTAACTCAGCTTCTGAAAGATATTTACCTGAAATGGTTAGCTTTAGTGTATTATTTTCTTTACTATATTTCTTTTTCAAAATAGTATGGTTTTCAAATTGATCAGATAGATAATTATTGATAGACTCATTGATTAGCGTATCTCTAACTAAGGTAGTTGCAGAAGCTAAACTTGGAATAATAAGAACAAGCGAGACTAGAATTAATATTTTTCGCATTTTAGAGGCTTCACGATTATGTTTAACATAAGGATTATTAACCATCATCACATTAGTGCCAATATATGTAGCAATCATAATAAAACTGCAGTTAATGGAGAACAAATATGACGCCCCTATCATATACTCAAGATTTCCTGTGGCAATAGAATACCCCACGGTACAAACGGGTGGCATAAGAGCAGTTGCAATGGCGACACCAGGAACAATGTTATTAGCTTCTTTCTTTCGTGCTCCAATAATGCCGGCTAATCCACCGACGAATGCTATTACAACGTCCCAAATTGTGGGCGAAGTTCTAGCAATAATTTCCGTACTTGCGTAAGAAATGGGCGAAAGTAAAAAATAAAGTGTAGAGGCTAAAAGGCTTACTGCAACTTGAATAAAAAGAATTTTAAACGACTTTTTGAGAAGTTTTATATCTAATATTGCTAACGCAAAACCTACTCCAAGGATAGGTGTCATCAATGGAGAAATCAACATTGCCCCTATGATTGTTGGAATAGAATTCATATTCAAACCAATAGATGCAATCAATATCGCACACAATAAAGTGGTTAAGTCACTTTTTGATAAATCTAAATCCTCATAGATTTTGTCCCTAAATTCTATTAGAGAATAAAGTTTACCATCCTTCAAAACTTTTTCCATAACAGTACTCCCTCTTTGTTAGTATAGTCAACTTTTTAAGCTCACTCTTTGACGACGTATCTAAATCATTGGTTATTATTATTGTAACTTCTTTACGTGGGCGTGTTTTATATTCTACTTTCAATTTGTAATCAGTTCTCTCCTCAAAATTGGTATAAGGATATTGACCAAGTAGTGCATTGATACGTTGATCAAATTCATAATCAATCCACCACTTCTCAAACAATTCTTTGAAAGCTTGCAAATCTGTTTCAGAATCCAATAGGGTTAATGCATCCATAAAACCTGTTTTATATCCATTAATTTCTGAGCATAAACCAACGACCTCATCCTTATTAATTTTGGTCAATTCCTGACGCATTTTAAGCAAATCCTTGTCTGCAAAGAGTCCTTCAAAGCCCTCAAGCTGTTTACTAAATTCGTCTAATTTAGTGTAATCCTGACGATTCAATGTTTCTCTAATATCCATATTTATCTCCTTTTTGAATTTTAAACTCCTACTGAAAATAACACAGTATCCTGTGTAAGATTTAGGCTTTTTATTGGATGATACTTCATAAAGAAAAAGTGTGTAAGGGTTTACATGTTTCAATTATACATTTTATTTCCACTTTCGTCACTCTTACTTCTTAGGGCGTTTTTTTTTAACGTTTCAATTGGCTAAAAATTTTAAGGTCATACCACCATAATCAAAGGTTTTATTGATGAATTATTCAATTATCAGAATGGTCTGATAGTAATAACCATGTATGTAGAGTATTTACAAAACTGTTCAAAAAACTACAAGAATCATAACATAAACATACTTGCAAATCTATGCAATCGTTTGCAAAACAATTGACAATTTTCATTCTATTTTTTTGTAAGCGCAAACATTTTCATTGACTTATCAATTTGATTAACTTATACTGTTATTAACAGGTATATACTAACATTAATCTTATGATTGTTAAGATTAATATAAAAAATGTTTTAGCTAAAATGTAACTCTTTAGATTGTTTGATTTCCAAACAACCTAACTTTCCTCAATTTAGAAAGGGGGAGACATTATGCTTTGGGCTATTATCGTAGGAGGCTTTATCGGTCTTATTGCAGGTGTAATCACTAAAAAGGGAGGCTCCATGGGAATAATCGCTAATATCTTTGCAGGTTTAGTCGGTTCATCTGTTGGACAATCACTTTTCGGTGCATGGGGACCTAGTCTAGCTGGAATGGCATTAGTTCCATCAATCTTAGGAGCAGTCATTGTTGTTGCAGTAGTATCATTTTTCCTAGGGAAAAAAGAATGAACTTGAATCTTTTGACAGGAATATATTAAAGTTCAAATTCTGTTGATGAAAGGATTCAATATGTCAAAAACCAAAAAAATACTTTACCTTATTTTATGTATTTTAATCTTGACAATTTTGATTCCTATTTTGCTAGATTATCATAAAGTCAGTGGCTTAGGACTTCATTTAGTTGATTGGAAACAAATTTCCTTTTTAGACTTTTATCTTTCAAGATATATTTTCTGGGGTGCTCTAGTACTTTCAGCTGTAGTGTTGTTTCTAATGCTTGTTATACTCTTTTATCCTAAACAATATTTAGAGATTCAATTACCTGATGTCGATGGTGAACTAAAATTAAAAAATTCAGCTATTGAAGGATTTGTTCGTTGTGTGGTTGCTAATCACAATTTTATAAAGGATCCTACTATTAAGGTAAACAGTCGTAAGAATAAATGTTTAGTTCACGTAGAAGGACAAATGCTTCCATCAGACAACATTATTAAACGAACTCAAATAATTAAAGATGAGATTGCTGATGGATTGACACAGTTTTTTGGAATGAATCATCGTGTAAAACTGTATATTTCTGTAAAAGAATACAAGCCAAAACCACCACGTAAAAAAACTGTTAGTCGTGTAAAGTAAGGAAGTAAAAAATGGAATGGTTTAAAAAATACCAATATCCATTTCTTTCCGGATTAGCGGGTGCTATCTTAGCTTGCTTCATCCTATCCTATGGTTTTTTTAAGACTTTGTTTGTCTTGATTTGCGCCATTCTAGGAGTTGGAATTGGATATTATATTCAACAAAAACAATTATTTAAATAGTAAAGGAGATTCATATGTCAAAAGTAGAAAAAAAAGTAGAAGAAGTAAAAGGCGAATTGACCTACGAAGATAAAGTCATTCAAAAAATTATTGGTCTTTCTTTAGAAAATATTCCAGGTTTGCTGGCTATTGATGGAGGCTTTTTCTCAAACCTAGCTGAAAAACTTGTCAATACTGATAACGTTGCAAGCGGAGTCAATGTTGAAGTTGGTAAAGAGCAAGTTGCTGTTGATTTGAACGTAATTGTCGAATATCAAAAGAATGTTCCTGAACTATACAAGAAAATCAAAGAGGTTGTTGTTTCAGAAATTTCTAAGATGACTGATTTGGAAGTGGTTGAAGTTAATGTAGATGTTGTTGATATCAAGACTAAAGAGCAACATGAAGCAGACTCAGTAAGCCTACAAGATCGAGTAACTGGAGTTGTTGAATCAACAAGTGAATTTACTTCCGATAAGTTTGAAAGCGCAAAACAGGGATTGAGTGATGGCTTCTCGGCTGCAAAGGAAAAAGTTAGTGAAGGCGTTGAAGCTGTCTCAGAAGCGACTGCTAAATCAGAACCAAGAGTTCACTAAATTCTTTTATGCCTAAAAAAGTTTAAAAACGTTCATTTTCAATAATCTAATTTTCCAATGGAGGGTAACACTATGTCAGTAGAAGAAAAACTTAACCAAGCTAAAGGCGCTATTAAAGAAGGTGTCGGAAAAGTAACTGGTGATGAAAAAACTGAAAAAGAAGGAGCTGCTGAAAAAGTAGTTTCAAAAGTTAAAGAAGTTGCCGAAGATGCCAAAGATGCTGTTGAAGGAGCAATCGAAGGCGTTAAAAATATGGTTAAAAAGGACGATAAATAGTTCTAAGATTAATTGATTTTTCACACAAAGTCTTAAAAACTACTGTATGAAAAAGATAGGGATGTCATATCCTACTCCTAATAACTCATTTATACTGATTACATTCAATTTATCTACAAATCAATATCTTTAAAAGATTACTCAAGTGGAAAATCAATCCTCTTTTGAACAATCTAAGTTCTTTACATATTCCTTTCAATATTTAAAACAATTCATTAATGTAGGTTGATACTATGTCAGTAGAAGAAAAACTTAACCAAGCTAAAGGCGCTATTAAAGAAGGTTTCGGAAAAGTAACTGGTGATAAAAAAACAGAAAAAGAGGGTGCTGCTGAAAAAGCAGTCTCAAAAGTGAAAGAAGTTGCCGAAGATGCCAAAGATGCTGTTGAAGGAGCTATCGAAGGTGTGAAAAATATGATTAAAAAGGACGATAAATAGTTCTAAAATCGATTGATTTTTCACTTAAAACATGGAAATTGCTCTACAAGAAATTTAAGGTTGTTTTACTCCTAACTACTCACTTTTAAAACAACACCAAAAACTATGACAAATCCTTAACATTACGATATTACTCAGGTGAAAAATCAGTTTTCTTTAGATTAATTAAAATTCCTTTTTAATTCTATATACATATTCTTTCTCATACATAGTAAAAGCACTCTAATTTCTATAGTTTTATCCAAGCTATAGACGCTAGAGTGTTTTTTATAACATTTTGAAGAATTATTTAATGATTGGGGAGATTTGTATTTATCTAGTGTATATAAAAATCAGCAAAGTATAAGTGCTGACGTCATCCCGAATAGGGAATGGCAAACGTTTGCATTACTTGTGAATATTTTCACTACAAAAACATCACATTTTCAGTGAATTACTTGATTTTCATAAGTATTAGTTTTATAAATAAAGTATAGAAAACGCTTTCAAAAACATCTCCGAGTTTTTGTCCTACTTGAAGTGGTTCGGCTAACAGCCGACTTCCATTCTAGAAAGGAGTATTGTTTTGAGTCAATGTGATATTCTCATTATAGGGGCAGGTCCTGGTGGTTATGTTGCTGCTGAAGAAGCTGCTCGTTTAGGTAAAAAGGTAACTGTCATTGAGAAAAACTCCATAGGTGGCACTTGTTTGAACGTTGGCTGTATCCCATCCAAAGCCTATCTTGAACATGCTCATTGGCTATTAGCTGCTAAAGAAGCCTCTCAGTATGGAGTAACAGTTTTAAATGATAATCTTGATTTTCAAAAACTTGTTGCTCGCAAAGATCAAGTCGTAGCAACACTACAGTCTGGTATTCAATCAAGTTTTAAACAATTAGGGATCACCTATATTGAAGGTGAGGCAGCTTATATTTCTGATAAAACCTTCCAAGTTAATGGTGAAAGAGTCTCAGGTAAGTCTGTTATTTTGGCGACAGGGAGTCATCCATTTATTCCTCCTATTCCTGGTATTAACGATGTTGACTACTTGACAACAGATAACTTTTTCAACTTAAAGGAACTTCCTCAACGTTTGGTTATCATTGGTGGAGGTATTATTTCCGTTGAGTTAGCTTTTGCCATGGCTCCACTTGGTGTGGATGTGACAGTGATAGAGGTTGCACCAACAATTTTAGCAACTGAAGATGACGAAGCACGTTCCATTATTAGAGAAAAGATGGAACAACTTGGAATTACCATTCTGGAGGGAGTTAGCATAGATAGGGTTAGAGAAAATGCTGTAATTTTAGCAGATGGTAAGTCCTACTCTTATGATAACTTACTTGTAGCAACAGGGCGTAAGCCAAATATTGAGTTAGCCCAAATGATGGGCTTGGAGCTGACCGAAAAAGGCTTTATTAAGGTAGATAGTTATTACGAGTCATCTCAATCAGGTGTTTATGCGATTGGGGATTTGATTCCTGGATATATGTTAGCTCATGTTGCTAGTAGCGAGGGAATCAAAGCTGTTCGAGCCATTTGTCGTCAGGCTGAGGAACCGGTTGATAATTCAAGTGTTCCACGGTCGCTCTTTACAACGCCAGAGATTGCTTCCTTTGGCTTGTCAGAAGAGGAGGCGGTACAACAAGGATATGATATATCAGTTGGTCAACTTCCTTATGTTTATAATGGTCGAGCCATTGCGTCTAATTCAGCAAAGGGTTTTGTTAAAATTGTCTCCGAAAAACGCTATCACCTACTATTAGGTGCCGTTATCGTTGGTCCACATGCAACTGATATTCTACAATCCTTGATTGTCTTGAAAGATGCTGAAGGAACACTTGATCAGCTTGATAAGACAATTTTTGCACATCCAACAATTTCTGAGTTGGTTCAGGAAGTTGCAAGACTGATTTTAAGGTCCTAAGGTCGATGGATAGGTTTAGCACAGCCATTCTCATTTTTTCAAATCTATATATCTGTCAATAATATTTGTTTTTTATAAAGCTCTCTATAGAAGGAGGAAACAATATGACACATTATCAAGAATTGCCACAAGCCCTAATGAAAGAAAAACATCAGGGACAAACCTTAACCAAGGAAGAAGTTAAGGTTCAAACTGCCCATGATCTTGGTGTGGAAAATGTTTCAAAAGAAGAGGCTAAATCCATGTATAAGACTATGTGGGATATTCGAAATTTTGAAGAAAATGCACGACATTTCTTTTCAATCGGTCAAATTCCAGGATTTGTTCACCTTTACTCAGGTGAGGAAGCTATTGCGACTGGGGTATGTGCTAACTTGACTGATAAAGACTACATTACTAGCACACATCGAGGACATGGACACTGTGTGGCTAAAGGTGGAGACCTTAAAAAAATGATGGCTGAAATCTTTGGTAAGTCTACTGGGCTTGGTAAAGGTAAAGGTGGCTCTATGCATATCGCTGACTTGGATAAAGGAATCCTTGGTGCTAATGGTATGGTAGGCGGAGGCTTTGGTCTTGCGACTGGGGCTGCTATGCGCAACAAATATCTAAAGACTGATGATGTTGCTGTATGTTTCTTTGGTGATGGTGCTGCCAATGAAGGTAATTTTCATGAGTGCTTAAACATGGCCTCTATTTGGAATCTACCTGTAGTATTTGTAAATGAAAACAACCTTTTTGCAGAATCAACACCACAATGGTATTCATCAGGTTCTCCAACAATTGCTGAACGTGCACAAGCTTACAATATGCCTGGAGTTCGTGTTAATGGTAAGGACTTATTTGCTGTTTATCAAGTGGCTAAAGAGGCCATTGAACGTGCGCGTCGTGGAGATGGTCCAACGTTAATTGAAGCTATTACTTATCGTAACCATGGCCATTTCGAAGGAGATGAGCAAAAATACAAAGCACCAGATGGAATCGAAAAAGAATGGGCAGATGTGGATGCCTTGGAAGTATTTCGTGACCTGGTAACTGAAAAGGGTATCCTTAGCCAAGATGAATTGGATGAGATTGTTGCCCAATCACAAAAAGATGTTGAAGATGCAATCCACTTTGCTCAAGAGAGCCCAATTCCAAAAGAAGAAGCTCTCTATGAAGACGTATTTGCAGACTGATTGAGGAGGATTCATAATGACTAGAGAAACATTATTTATGAAAGCCATCAATGAAGGGCTCGATCAAGCCATGGAAAGAGACGAGCGAGTTGTTCTCCTAGGAGAGGATATCTCAGGTGGTGTTAATGTTGAACACTTAGAAAATAATAACGAGGATGCCTGGGGCGGTGTCATGGGTATCACACGAGGATTGATGCCGAAATATGGCAGGGAACGTGTTATTGATACTCCGATTTCTGAGCACGGCTATTTATCAGCTTCGGTTGGGATGGCGCTTACGGGACTAAGGCCTGTACCAGAGTTGATGTTTAATGATTTTATTGGATTCTGTTTTGATGCCCTATTAGGACAGGCTTCTAAGATGCGTTACATGTTTGGAGGAAAAGCTAAAGTTCCCATGGTTGTGCGTACTATGCACGGGGCAGGTGCTTCAGCTGCTGCGCAACACTCTGGATCCTATTACGGTTTATTTGGATCGATCCCTGGTATTAAGGTGGTCGTTCCTGCTACTCCTTATGATGCCAAAGGATTACTCCTAGCATCAATAGAGGATGATAATGTAGTTATCTTTTCTGAAGACAAGACTTTATATGGATTAAAAGGGGAAGTGCCAGAAGAATACTATACTGTACCAATTGGTAAGGCTGCCGTTCGTAGAGAAGGTAAGGATTTAACAATTGTGACAATTGGTAAGATGTTGTATGTAGCCTATGAGGTCGCCGACCGCTTGGCAAAAGACAACATTTCTGTAGAAGTGATTGATCTTCGTACAGTTGCTCCATGGGATGAAGAAACAGTGTTAAATTCCGTGAAGAAAACTGGTCGTTTAATTATTGTGGATGAGGCCAACCCACATAACAATACTGCAACTGATATTGCATCTGTAGTTTCAGATAAAGCATTTGATTATCTTGATGGACCAGTGAAATGTGTTTGTGCACCAAATACTCCTGTTCCATTTGCGACAAACTTAGAACAAGCCTATATCCCGGATGCGGATAAGGTTTTGAAAGTAGCTGATGAATTGATTCAGGACTTGAAAGGATAGGAGGGCGCTTATGGCAACAGAAATTTTAATGCCCAAGCTCGGCCTAACCATGACTGAAGGACTCATTCAAAAGTGGTTGGTCCAAGTTGGTGATACAGTAACAAGTGGTCAGCCTTTATTGGAAATTAGTTCTGAAAAATTGACTAGTGAAGTCGAATCCCCTGCTTCTGGGGTTGTTCTAGACATTGTGCATGATGAAGGTGCTACAGTTAAATGTAAGGAAGTCGTTGGATGGGTTGGTCAGGAAGGAGAGGATGTAGGAACCCAAGAGGCTCCTGCACAAGAGGAAGCTCCAACTGAAGTCGCTAAAGATTCAACACCGTCTAGTCCTAAATCTACTACAGCACCTATAGCTCGTACTGGTGGGGAACGCATTTTCATTACACCGGTGGCTCGTAAGATGGCTGCTGAGAAAGGCTATGATATCTCCCTTATTAAAGGGACAGGTGGAAATGGTCGTATTACAAGACGTGATGTAGAAGCTTACCAACCAAGTCTTGTTGTTGATAAGGTCGTTGAACCTCTACCACAAGATATGACCTCAGGTCAATACGGTGAGGGACTCCAAGGCATGCGTAAGATTATTGCCGAACGTATGATGAACAGTCTTCATTCTTCTGCTCAAGTGACACTCCATCGTAAGGCTGATTTAACTGAGCTTTTGAAATTCCGTAAAGAACTTAAGGCCAAGGTCCATACTCCACTTGAAAATGGTGAACTAGGTATCACAACTCTATTAACTAAAGCAGTAACCAGAGCTTTGAGAGATTTTCCAGCTTTGAATGCTTGGTATGGTGGCGGAATTCATAAGATTCACGAACGCATTCATATTGGTATGGCAACAGCTTTGGATGATGGTTTGGTTGTTCCTGTGATTCAAGACGCAGATCGTATGACTTTAGCAGATCTTGGTCAAAGCATTAAGACTTTGGCTAATCAAGCTCGAAAAGGTACACTTGCATCTGACCTATATAGTGGTTCTACTTTCTCAATTACGAACCTAGGGGGGCCAGGTGTAGAATACTTCACATCAATCCTTAATTCCCCAGAGGTGGCAATCCTTGGTGTAGGAGCAACTCAACAAGCTTTAGCATTTAATGAGGAGGGAGAGGTTGTTCAAAAAGACTATCTTCCATTGAGTCTGAGCTTCGACCATCAAGTCATCGATGGCCTTCCAGCTGCTGAATTTTTAGCAAGAGTTGTTTCTTATCTTGAAGATCCTTATCTCCTTATCTTCTAACAGAAGTATCCATTTGTAAGATGCAATTGTGGACGAATAGGACTTACTAGAGGTATAAAAGTAAAGTAATTGTTGATGTTCCGCAACCTAGTATGAAGAGAAGACTAAATTAGTCTTCTCTTTGTGTTTTGCTAGGGTTGAGACATTAGATTTGATTAAGGAGTTTTTTATTAAATTTCCTAATCACTCTTAGTGACAACATACACAACCCATTTGTAATTTTGCTTTTCTTCAATCTTTGAAAAGCCAATGCTTGTTAACAACTGCATCAATTCATGGCTTGTCCCATAATCTGTCATATGATATTTTATTTTTTCTTTTTCGGAAGCAATAATCAAAGTGGAAGGATTGGACATGACTCTATAGATTTCCTGAAAACTCTGTTTTAAATCCTCCCAGAAAATATGTGTCTGGATGGCAAATACCAAATCAAAATCATTATTTTGGTAGGGAAGGTTTGCTACATTACCAATCCTCAGCTTAACACTTCCGTTTTCTATAGCATCTGAATGAATTCGTCTAGCAGTTTGATAAGACTCCTTAGATATATCAATACCATGAATGTCAAGATTTTTATCTAACTCAAGAAGGTTCTTAATAGTGCTGCCTCCGCCATAGCCGATTTCTAAAATCCGACTATTGTTAGGGATAGTGGTTTGTTTGATTGCCCAAAGGCTGAGTTCTTTGAAATAGGACGACCAGATGTTGGTAATCAATCGACCGACAAGACCACTCGGTTTTCTAGATTGCTTTATAAGATATTGAATGAGCATGTTCTCTCCCATTTTTGAAAATAAAATTTGAAATATACATGATTAAAATTCAAACTTTATTATAGAGAAAGCTAGTAAGAATAGCAAGGGAAAATGAAATATATATTCATATATTTCAAACTTATGCTACAATTGTTTATAACAGAGGTGTTCACATGAATCAATATCAAAAGACAACTGAGAAAAAGAAGCAAGCGATTGTTCAAGCAGCTTTGCGTTTGTTTAAAGACAAAGGTTTTAAGGAAACTAGTATAAAATCTATTGCAGAGGCAGCAGAAGTATCTCCTGTTTCTATCTACAATTATTTCGGGAGTAAAGATAATTTGGTAGCTCTCTGTGTTAATGACTTGTTTGAAGAAGTCACACAGCAAGCTGAGGACATTTTAAATAGTAATCTAGATTTTAAAACAAAATTAAACCAGGCTTTTTCTCTATGTCAGGAGAAAATGAGTCGGCAAATCTCGGACTATTTTCAAGATAAAATGGTGAAAGAACCTACTTTTTCAACTCTCTTAGCGAAAGCGATCACTGCAAAAAAACGTGATATCTATCGTGCTTATATTGAGCTAGGAAAAGAAGAGGGCCTTATTGCTAAAGACCTATCGACAGAGCTTGTCCTAAATGTCATGGATGCTCTTAATGGTATGGGAAATCAGTTAGACCACAGTGACAATTTAGAGACAGAGGTTGAGCAAATTCATCAGATTTTTTTGTATGGTATTTTTGGAAAAAAATGAGTCTAGCTTTCATGTCTTGTCCATCAATCCCAATCAGTTGTATATTCTCATGCATGGGTGTAAAATCTACTATATAAAGATAAAGAGGAAGTAGTAATGGAATTAAAAGATTTTACAGAACAAGAACAAAAGCAAATCGAAAAAGGTTTGAGTACAGCTGAGATTTCTGACAAGGAAGCGGCTAAGAAGTTGCTCGCTCTCGTACCGCAAGAATGGATTAAACGTATTCCTTTCTTTGTCAGAGGGCATGCGACGACCAAGACGGTGGAGCGTGTAGCCAAGCAATACCCTGAACTCTACGCAGTAGCTAAACGCCAAGGGGACCTTCCTGAAAAAGAAGGCCAAGAGCTACGTAAAATCATGACAGCTATCTTTGAAGAAAAAATGAACAAACACAAGATTAAGTAAGATTTATAAAGATTGTGAACAATACCATCTTTGAGTCGATGCGGATTAAGGTGAGATCTATCTGATTTATTATCCCGTAACGGAGGAAAAATGAGCAAATTTATTTCAAAAAAATCAGTCGCTATCTGGTATGCACTGACTGCCCTCCTTGCTACATTTATAGTAGGGCAAGTTATCCTTTGGTGTTTCCCAGATGGAAAGAGCACAGGTGACTCTCTACTGTTTATCCTAATGAACTGTATTCCCCTGATTATGGCGGCTATCTTTTCTCTTGTGTTGAGTGAAGTCAAATCTTTGGGCGATTTTTTCAAAAAGGTCTTTCTTCAAAAAGAAAGTCACCTATCCTGGATCCTAGCTTTCATCATCCCCGTCATCTATTATGGGATTTCAATCCTGCTCATGAATGTTCGCTTTACTGGGAACTCCCTCTTAGCCTTCTTCCTATATCTCCCCTGGACCTTTTTATATGGCGGTCTGGAAGAAGTCGGTTGGCGTTGGTTTTTACAAGAACATCTTTACTTTAGTAAGCACTTTATAACTAAAATGATGGTTCTTTCCATTATCTGGTTCCTCTGGCATATCCCTATCTATCAACTACCTTGGATTACAGCAGGCTCGTCCAACTATCTCATCTTTTACCTGATGATTTTAGGGAATACCTTTCTTTTGGGAGCTCTTAAAGAGTACTCGAGAGGAGCTGTTCCTTGTATCCTCGCTCATATGCTGATCGATAGTCTGGCTGTCCTTATGCTGGTTCAGAGTTCACTCACTCAGATTGTCCTTCTTGTTATTTTCGAAATTCTAGTAGCCTTTTGGCTGGTGGCCATGAGAAAATCATAGAAATAGACTTCAAGCTCTCACCTGATTTAGGTGAGAGCTTTTCTTTCCTATCTGTTGACATAATGATATAGTGTCATTTTTAGGAGGTGACTCGTTTGGCTTCATCATCTAAAGACTAAAAAAGAAGGCCAAGAGTTGCGTGAAATCATGACAGCCATCTTTGAAGAAAAAATGAACAAACACAAGATTAAGTAATGTTGTATGAAAAGAGGTATAAGTCCGCAAACTTACACCTCTTTCTTATCTTTACTTCTTATTTGATTTGGATAGGCTGATGGCAACCATTGTCGCACACAGGAAAAATGCAGCTAGTAACCCTTTTGTAGTAGTCGTCATGAAAGGTTTATCAAAGACATAATAGTTATAGACAGCAAATCCCAGTCCAATAAGAGTTACAATAATCGACACAACAAATAGCGTCACCCATAATCTTCTTTGAGTCATCGTCAACCTCCTCTTTGTATCCGTTTTCTTTCTGCCTATAGTATAACATAAAAAACCTTAGCTAAATTCCATAGAGCGGTTCGGCTAAGGTTTTTCATTTTATTTCGTCAAGATAACCGTATCATTTGGATCGTGGTCATCATCTTCAATAGTCAGTTGATTACCATCGAGTTTATAGTGTTTGGTGTCATCACCGATTGTTAGACTTTGATTGTCAGAGTTAACTGTCACAGGCTTGCTTTCCTTCTCGCCATCTGCCTCGTCCTCTTCCCAAGTTCCAGTATTTCCAGAGATGGTAAGAGTAATGTGATCATTTTCGTCAGTCCCTTTATAGGTGCCATCTAGCCCTTCAGTTTGTTTAGAGGCTTCAGAGCTTTGTGAAGATGAAACCTTACTTGAACTTTGTTGGGTGCTAGAAGAGCTTTCAGGTGTTTGAGCTTTCTGGTTTGAGCAGGCTGCTAAAAGACCAAGAACTGCCATAGAGGCAAGAGAAAGTGTGAGTTTTTTGGACAATGTCATAGGCTTGTCTCCTTTCTTTGATATCTTAAGTATAGCAAACGCTTACAGGCAAACCAAGCAAAAAACTTTTTTTGAAAATGCTTGAAAATCACTCTTTCGGATTCTTAAAAGCATAATCTATTATCCCTATTTAAACTATGCTATACTGATAAAAAAGCAATCAAGGAAGGTTCCTAATGACAACTACCAATCCACGTCGCCAGTGCGAGCGACTTTGGGCAGCCAATAAGTATCTGGTGCTCAGCCATTCAAACAAGATTTACTTGGAAATCCGTAACTATCTCAAGAATGAAGAGGTTAGTTTGGATCAGGTTCAAGCCTATATTGATCAAGCACTTGACCTTCCTGAAAATCCTGGTCAGGTCGTCAATGCCTTCCAACATATCTGGGGATATTTTAAGAAAAAGGCGACTGCCAGCGAAAAGGAAATGTTTATGGCCCAACTAGATAGCTATGCAGCAGGTCAAATTCCTCAGCATGGTTTGGTGGAATCCGTCAAAGAGCTCCTCAGCAAGTATCCTAATCGTTATCTGGAGGAGTCAACCTTAATTAATGGGGGGTCAAAATGAGACTGTGGCATCAAGACTTGATTGCAAAACTACCCCGTCAGCAATTATTAGGACAACACCGAGAATGTTGTGCCCTTCGTGGCAAGGGATGGCAACGCAAACACGCTACGGTTAACTATGTTTTTGACTATTCTCCATATCGCCTGTTTAAATACCATGAACTTATTATGCAAGAAATGACGAAACGTGGCTATCGTGTCAGCCCTGAGTGGTTAGACAAGGAGTATCGAGGTAAGCAGATGCCAGCCTACGACAAGCTTGAAGCGGAGACATTACCAGCCATCATTTATCCTGAGCATGATACCGCCTATTTACAGGAATGTCTGGACAATCTCAAGCAAAAAGGAATCATCATCTAAAGGAGGAAAACGATGCATTTATTTAAGTGGCTAGCACCTAAAAAGAAAGTAGAAGAAGGCCTTGTCATGCGTATATCGACAGCGGATCAGGTGGACTATGCGACGATTACAGCCCCAAGTGACAGTGATATCTGGGATGCCTTGGTGCAACTCCCAGCATCCTACGATAGTCTCTATCTTACCTATGGCGATAAAAAGTCAACGAGCTTTATCTTCGTTGAGTACGAGGATGACCAGTATCGTTTGGAACACGACACACCTGAGCTAGGGTTAGAATTGACCAATGTCGCGCGTGTATCCCAACAAGTTGCCAGAGATATCCTTATTCGCTTTTCAAAAGAGCACACAGTGATTTTGGACGACCATTGGAAACAAGAGAAAGTCAGGTAGTCCTATGGCACACCTTACCCCAGAAACCAGACGAAAATGGCGAAAAGCTTTGTGCTTAATTATCGAAATCATTTGTCTGGCTCATTTCGCTATCATTGTCCCTCGTGACCGATTCTTTACGCCTGAAAAATGGGCCCAAACACCAGCTCCCATGCGACACAAACTCATGTGGAGTTTTCACCGTCAGTATCAGCTTGAGGGCATGACGAGAGAAGAAGTGGAGAAGCTCTTGGGCAAGGGTGACGACCTTAAAGGAAGTGTTGAGTACAAGCTGAAGGACGATTGGATTGGTGGCTGGCGAGTTTACCATATTGACTATAATCAGGACCGTGTGATTCGTGCCAAAGAAACCTGGCAAGATTGGTGAGAATGAGCTTTCTCTTCCCCTAAAAGTAGTATAATGAAAATATAGAGGTATACGCTTTCAAAAGGTAAAAACTGTCTTTTGACTAGAAGAGGAGGATAAACTCATGACCCTATTTATATCTAAACTGATGAACGGTATTATGGAACTGCTCATAGTCTCTATCATTCCTTTTATCACTTGGTTAATTTGGAGCAGGAAAAAGGTCGGTTTCTTTGACTGGATTGGGTTGAAGAAAGTTGAAAGTCAGCAGAAGAGGCGATTACTACTGACCATTTTAGGTATTAGTCTACTTTTTCTTCTTTTTTCAATTGTCGTCCTCAGTTGGTTCGACTCTAGCCAAACGGCCACAGCAGCTTTTTCTGGAAAGGGAATGGGAGCCCTTCCTGCTATCATGGCCTATGCTATCTTAGGGACTGCCTTGCCAGAAGAAATCTTCTTTAGAGGTTTTCTTTTGAAAAGGATGCAAGGAAAACTAGGATTCCTAGGGGCCAATCTGGTTCAGTCTCTCTTATTTGGCCTCATCCATGCACTTATATTTATCCAATTAACTGGTTACCTAAAAGCTATGGCTATCATGGTCTTTATCAGTCTCATCGCTTACGTTTTTGGTGCTATCAATGAGAAAAAAGCAAGTGGCTCTATCCTTCCAAGTGTCTTTATCCATGCCTTGGCCAATACGGTTGTAGGGCTTCTCTTTGCCTTCTCCTTCATTTAGATAAAATTATATAGAAGAAAGTTATCATGGATGAATTAAAAGAAATCAAACTTAAAAATTATCAGTATTTAAATGAGGTTGCCATCAAGGGGGAGACGCTCTTCACGGGATCATCTCTCATGGAGCTTTTTCCCATTTGTGAAATCGCTAGGAGTAGAGGTGTCGACGACATCATCTACAATCGAGGCATCAGCGGCCTGAATACGGATGAGTTTCTTCAGCATATCCATCCCCTACTTTTGGATCTGCAACCGAGCAAGGTGTTTATCAATATCGGTACCAATGACATGACCGAGGAGCCTTATGGAGACCAATGGTTCCAACATCTGACAGCAAATATCAGACAGATTTTGGAGCAAACACAAGCTGTCTTGCCTCATACAAAGATTTACCTCATGGCTTTCTACCCAGCCAATCTTCATCTGCCTTGGCAGACCAAGGCTTCAATCCAGTGGATGAAACTGCGGACACCTGAAAATCTTGACCTTTGCAATCAGGCACTCGAGGAAATCGCCCAAGCCTATGGCTGCCACTTTATTAATTGTAATGCTGGGCTGGTCAATGATAGGAAAGAGCAGAAGGCTGAGCACACCTATGACGGTGTCCACCTTTATGCCAATGCTTACTTAAAAGTCTATGAGGCTCTTGAACCCTACCTCTTGAATTAAGAAAATATGAGAGAATTTCCAGTTCTTACTCGCTTTTTTCCCTTGATTACAGTACAATAGACGTCAAAAGTGAAAAATTGAAATGAGGTATCCCTATGTGGAAATGGTTTAAACGACTCATTGTCCTCGTCATTGTGGTCTTTTTTGCAGTGGCGGCTCTGCTCATTCCGGACAAGATCGACAGTCAGGACCAATTAAAAAATGTATCAACACAAACATCCCTTGCCGATTTAGCCCAGGCGGGTATTGGTGGGGCGTCCCTTTCATCAGGTGGAGTTTCAACCGAGATTAATCTTGATAGCAACCAGTTTCGTCAAATCCTAAAAGCAAGCATGGCTGATTCTAATGACGAGACCTTGCAAAACAGTACTGTAGAGTTGAATTATTCTTATCTGACAGCTAAGGTACCGGTGTCTCTTGGACCTATCGAATCAACATTCAGCCTTGATTTCACGGTCAGCACTAACAAGGAAGTCATTCTACTAGACTTGGCAGGTGCCCACCTGGGTCGCCTCCCTGTACCTAAATCACTGGTTCTGCCTTATCTCAAGAAGAGTATTGCCCAGTCAAGCAGTGGTGTTCGCATGGTTAACAACCAAATTCAGCTCAAGCTTCCTGAAATCGGCTACGAAATTGAGCAAGCCACTGTGACCAATAGCAAGATGAAGGTCAAGCTTAACATTCCGATTTCCTTGCCAACCAGTTGGTAATGTAAGAGAAATCTATCAATCCATGATAAGTTAAAACAAGTCCATAGTCTGGACTTGTTTTTTGATGCCTTCACTTCTAAACTAAGAAAGTTAAAAAATTCTTGAAATAATACGTTTACATCTCCCAATCCCCTAGAAAATGGGGGTTTCCTGTGCTATCATAAGACTGTAAAAATGACAAGCGTCTGACACTCATTGAAAAAAGAGTTAAGTCAAAGAGTTTTAGGATAATAGTTAGGAGGAAAAAATGGACGCTTTAAAATATATCACACCCAAATTTTTCACCACCATCAAGGATTATTCCAAGGGACAGTTCATCAAGGACCTGATTGCAGGAGTTATCGTGGCTATCATTGCCCTGCCCTTGTCGATTGCCCTAGCGATTGCCTCTGGTGTTAATCCCGAACAAGGTCTTTACACAGCAGTGGTTGCAGGCTTTTTTATTTCCTTTTTAGGAGGTAGCCGAGTTCAGATCGGTGGACCTACCGCAGCCTTCGTTGTCATCATCTATGGCATCATCGCCCAGTATGGCATGGCGGGTCTGACTGTTGCCACGCTCATGGCGGGACTCATGCTTATTATCATGGGGCTCCTGCGTTTTGGCGACCTGATTAAATTCATTCCCAAAACCATCACACTGGGCTTTACCTTGGGGATTGCCGTTGGGATTGTGTCTGGACAGATTAAGGATTTTCTAGGCCTTGAGATGAAGTCCGTGCCAGCTGAGTTTCTGGAAAAGATGATTGCCTATGGAGAGTATCTTTCGAGTATTAGTTGGGCGACCCTAGCTATCGGTATTTTGGCCCTGCTCATTCAAATCTTTTGGCAACGCCTTTCTCAGAAAATTCCGGGTTCTCTGGTTGCTATCTTTGTGACCACAGCTATCGTTGCTTTTGGTCATCTCCCCGTCAAAACCATTGGTGACCTTTACACCATCAAGGCGGGACTTCCAAGTTTCACGGTTCCTGACCTATCATTTTCTTTGATTCGTCAAATGATTTCGCCAGCCTTCACCATTGCCATACTAGCAGCTATCGAATCGCTCCTTTCTTGTGTGGTTTCAGATGGCATGATTGGTGGTAATCACCGTTCTAATGCAGAATTGGTCGGCCAAGGTGTTGGGAATATCATGTCAGCCTTCTTTGGTGGGATTCCGGCAACGGGAGCTATTGCCCGTACCGCAGCCAACGTCAAAAATGGTGGCCGAACACCAGTAGCAGGTATGGTTCATGCCTTCACCTTGCTTCTGATTTTACTCTTCCTCATGCCTTACGCCTCATTGATTCCCATGACCTGTCTAGCCTCAATCCTTATGATTGTCGGGTATAACATGAGCGGTTGGCGTACAGTTGGTCGTATGATCAAACGTGCCCCTAAGAGTGATGTGGCGGTTCTGCTAGTGACCTTTGTCTTAACCGTTTTCTTTGACCTAGTAGTTGCCATCGAATTTGGTATGGTCCTAGCAGCCTTCCTTTTTCTCAAACGCATGTCTGACGTGGCTCAAATCCGTCAGTGGGTGGACAAGGAGAATCTGGATGATCCAGTTTTGTCCGAAGATAGCGACTTGAAACAAGTTCCAAAAAATACTGTCGTCTATGAAGTTTTTGGTGCCCTCTTCTTTGGTGCAGCCAATAACTTCTTGAATGTGATTAATGATGAAACTAAGAATGTTCTCATCCTACGCATGCGAAACGTTCCAGCCATGGATATCTCAGGCCTAGATGCCCTTGAGGAAACTCTGGCCATTTGTCAAAAACGTGGCATGACCTTGCTTCTTTCTCACGTCAATCCACAACCCTACCGAGTGCTTGAAAAATCAGGCTTTATCCTAACTATTGGACCAGACCATATCTGCGAGTCGACCGATCAAGCCCTTGAAAAAGCAGCAGCACTAGCACAAGAAACCTAGACAAATGTTTTTAATACAAGAAGAAAAAGCCAGTTCAACTGAACTTGGCTTTTTAAAATACACGATATACATAAGGATTGTCAGGCTGTCCGACCTCTTTGACCTCAGTCAAATTAAGGATAGGCAGGCTCTGTTTGAGATTTTGATAATAATCCACAGTGATGGTACCAGTGACTTTCACCCAAGTATTGTCCTTGAAGGTTTGGTCACTTCCTGTCGTTGCCAGTCCGTAAACACCTGAATCGGCGATACAGTGGATAATTCCGAAACGGAAGATGAACTGATAACCCTTGGTTTGTGGGTCATTGTAGACAAAACCGGTATAGGTGACCTTCTTGCCCACAAAATCGTTAGGATAGAGGTAGATGAGCTCCATGACTTCCATGTAATTTTCCGTGGTAATCTGGATGGTCTCACGTCCCTTGTACTTGGCGAGCTCTCTGGTCATTTCCTTCTCATAAGCTGAGGAGGTGAAGTAGGAGCTGGTGTCCGGCTTCAAGTACTGAATAGTCGTTCCCTCTTGGTCGGCCTGATTAGGATCGCTCCCTGCCGCCAGTGGGAAATGATAGCCCTTAGCTGATACGGTATTGGCATCCAAGGTTACTGTTGGAACCAAGAGCCCCGTGAGGACTGGAAAGGCCAAGAGAACGATGCTGGCTACCTTGGCTACTCGACCTGACAAATGCGAGTGAACCTTCATCTGCTTCATCCAAACGATGAGTTGAACCACAGCAAGGATAAAGGAAAGCACCATGGAAATGTAGGCCAAGTAGGAGTAGTGGATGTTAATGTACTGGTTGAGCTTGCCAGAAACTTGCAAGTACATGACGAGCTCAAAGTACCCAGATAAGATGAGAAAACGTAACATTAAATCACCCCCAATAACAGACAGTAAATGATTGTCACCAGACTTGCGGTTCCTACGAAGAGACCAACAAAGCGTGTTTTAAATTGGTGTTTCATCATAATCAAGTTCTTGATATCAACCATAGGACCAATGATGAGAAAGGCAACCGTTGGTGCCACTCCGAAACTAGAGAGCAGCGAAGCCCCGATAAAGGCATCGGCCTCTGAACAAAGGGAGAGGATGAAGGCCAGGAGCATCATGATCAGGATGGCTGTCACTGAATTATGACCGATGGTCGTGAGGATACGGGTCGGTAGGTAGGTCTGCATACTTGCTGCCACCAAGCTTCCGAAAATCAAGTAACGCCCAGTGTCAAAGAACTCGTCAACCGCATGAACCAGGGCTTGAAAGACTTTCTTACCAGCTGACAAACCACTATAGTCGTGAACATGACTAGCCTTACGATTGTCCTTGAGAATCTGGTCATCCACCACAAAGCCCAGCAAGATTCCCAAAATCATGGCAATCAAGAAAGCCCCGACGAAACGTAAAAGCACGTAGTACCAAGAGTTCCCAAAGGCCGTGTATGTCGCAAAGAGAACAACTGGATTAATGATAGGGGCAGTTGCCATGAAAGGAATAGCCGTGTAGCTAGGCACTTTTTTCTCTAAAAAGCGCGTGATAATAGGAACAATCCCACACTCACAAGAAGGGAAAATAAAACCAATCAGGGTTCCAAAGAGGATAGCCAGGACCTTGTTTTTAGGAAGGAAGTTTTGGACCTTTTCAGGAGTCACGAAGACTTCGATAAAGCCAGACAAGATGCTTCCCAGTAAAACGAAGGGCAGGGCTTCGATAATAATAGATAGAAAAACTGCCAGAAGCTGCAAAACGCTATCTGGTAGTTGATGAAAAATAGCCATAACTATTATTTCTTCTTATCTTCTTGAAGACGTTTGTCCTTCTTAGGATCAGTTCCCGCCTTCTCAAAATCAGGGATAGCCGCAAAAGATGCCATCATGCTTTCAAGTTCATTTGTTTTTTTCTGAATAACCGCCATAAAAAGCCTCCGAGTTAAAATAAGATACTAAGGGTGTCATTTCTAAGAGAAAATTAGGTCATCGACCGAAGAAGCTCTGCTTCTAGGAAGATGCATCTATTTTCCGAAAGAAATAGCCCCTAACAATAGGTTTACCTTTCTATTATACTACCTCTTGCTTAAAAATTCTCGCTTCAGCTACAAGGTTTTCTACCCAAGCAAATCTCCTATCGTGGTATAATAGAACTTATGGAAAATCGTAATCTAGAGACATTGGCTCAGGAATTGGGCCTAAAAAAACAACAAGTTGAAACAGTTTTGGAATTGACCGCAGAAGGCAATACCATTCCTTTCATTGCCCGTTACCGTAAGGAAAAAACAGGCAATCTTGATGAAACGCAAATCAAGGCTATCATTGATATGGATAAGTCCTTGACGGCTCTTCAAGACCGCAAGGAAACAGTTCTGGCCAAGATTGAGGCACAGGGCAAATTGACTGATCAACTCAAGGCAGCCATTGAAGCGGCTGAAAAGTTGGCGGATGTGGAAGAACTCTACCTCCCCTATAAGGAAAAACGTCGCACCAAAGCGACTATTGCCCGTGAAGCAGGTCTTTTCCCATTGGCTCGTCTTATCTTGCAAAATAGCCCCAACCTCAAGGCTGAAGCTGAAAAGCTGACATCTGAAGCCTTTCCAACAGCTGACAAGGCTCTTGCGGGTGCTGTGGACATTTTGATTGAGGCCTTTTCTGAGGACAATAGCTTGCGCTCTTGGACCTACAACGAAATCTGGAACAACAGTGACATCACTTCAACCCTCAAGGATCAATCGCTGGATGAAAAAGAAACTTTCAAGATTTACTATGATTTTGAGGATAAGGTGTCTAAACTTCAAGGTTACCGTACGTTAGCCCTTAACCGTGGTGAGAAACTAGGCGTTATTAAGGTAAGTTTTAAGCACAATCTTGAGAAAATGCACCGTTTCTACAGTGCTCGTTTCAAACAAAAAAATGACTATATCGAGGAAGTTATCAATCAATCTCTCAAGAAGAAAATCATTCCAGCTATGGAGCGTCGTATCCGAAGCGAATTGACTGAAGCAGCAGAAGATGGTGCTATTCAACTTTTCTCTCAAAATCTTCGAAACCTCCTTCTAGTATCGCCACTTAAAGGCAAGATGGTACTTGGTTTTGACCCAGCCTTTCGTACAGGGGCTAAGTTGGCCGTGGTTGACCAAACTGGTAAGCTCATTACAACGCAAGTGATCTATCCAGTAGCTCCAGCAAGTCAGGCTAAAATCGCACAGGCTAAAAAAGACTTGGCTGACCTCATCAAAAAGTATGCCATTGAGATTATTGCGATCGGTAATGGAACAGCAAGCCGTGAAAGTGAAGCTTTTGTGGCAGAAGTCCTCAAGGATTTCCCAGAAACTTCTTATGTCATTGTCAATGAAAGTGGTGCCTCTGTCTACTCTGCATCAGAGTTGGCCCGCCATGAGTTTCCAGATTTGACGGTCGAAAAACGCTCTGCCATTTCTATTGCCCGTCGTCTCCAAGACCCATTGGCCGAGTTGGTTAAGATTGACCCTAAATCAATCGGAGTAGGCCAATACCAGCATGATGTTAGTCAGAAGAAACTGTCTGAAAATCTTGATTTCGTCGTTGATACCGTGGTTAACCAAGTCGGTGTCAATGTCAATACGGCAAGTAGTACCCTCTTGTCACACGTGTCAGGACTCAACAAGACCATCTCTGAAAATATCGTTGCCTACCGTGAGGAAAATGGTGAGATTGCATCACGTGCTGAAATCAAAAAGGTCCCACGTCTCGGTGCCAAGGCTTTCGAACAAGCAGCTGGTTTCCTCCGTATCCCAAATGCCAAGAATATCTTGGATAATACAGGGGTCCACCCAGAGTCTTACCCAGCGGTAAAAGACCTCTTCAAGCAGTTGGATATCACAGATTTGGACGACTCTGCCAAAGAGAAATTGAAGGCTCTTAATCTTAAAGAAACAGCAGAAGAGCTAGTGCTTGGACAGGAAACCCTTAAAGATATCATCGCTGACCTTTTGAAACCAGGTCGTGACCTCCGTGATGATTTTGAAGCACCAGTACTTCGTCAGGATGTTCTTGAACTCAAAGACTTGTCAGTCGGACAAAAACTTGAAGGGACAGTCCGAAATGTTGTGGACTTTGGTGCCTTTGTGGATATCGGTGTCCATGAGGATGGACTTATCCATATCTCTGAGATGAGTAAGAGCTTCGTTAACCACCCAAGTCAGGTCGTTTCTGTTGGGGATTTGGTTACCGTGTGGGTATCAAAAGTTGATTTGGAGCATGAAAAACTCAACCTCTCCTTGGTGAATCCACGTGAATCTAACTGATTATGTTAAGACTGTTTCTATAGAAGATTTTGGCTGGGAATTTAAGCATCAAGCCTTGTGGAACAAGCGTCTCCGGACCACTGGAGGGCGGTTCTTTCCCAAGGATGGACACTTAGATTTCAATCCAAAACTCTATGAGGAACATGGTCTTGAGACCTTTCGAAAAATCGTCCGCCACGAGCTTTGTCATTATCACCTTTATTTTCAAGGTAAGGGCTACAAGCATGTTGATAGAGATTTTAAGGACTTACTAGCCAAGGTTGAAGGCCTTAGATACGCTCCAAAGATGCAAGGTCAAAAGGAGAAGTACTACCTCTATCAGTGCCAATCTTGTGGTCATATCTACCGTCGCAAACGCCGTGTCAATACACAGAAGTTTGGATGCGGTCTGTGTCGAGGCAAGCTCATTTTTCTAAATCAGTCCTAGGGCTGATTTTTTTAATTTAAAAAAATCATATAATTAAATCAAAGAAATGATGGGAGAAGAAGACCATGTCAAATCGTTTTTATAAAACACGAAAAAATAGACTCGTCGCCGGTGTTGTTGCAGGTTTGGCAGATAAGTTTGGTTGGGACCTAGCTTTGGCTCGTATCTTGGCTGTTATTCTAATGGTTTCAACGCAGTTTGGAATCTTTCTATACTTGGTTTTAGCCTTTCTCCTTCCTTACAAAGAAGATATTTATCCCGAAATCAAACTCAAGGATGGACGTAAACGTAAAAACGCTGAACCTGTCGAAGACGAGTGGAATTGGTGAGTAAATTATAATAGAAAAGATCTATGATTGGCCTTAGTGCTAGTCATAGGTCTTTTTTGCTTTGAGAACCGCATTGAAAACCTTTTTATGATACAATGAAACTAGTAAATAATCGGAGGAAATAACATGATAGTAACTGTTAAAATGCTGGTTGATAGGCTTAAACTCAAGGTTGTCTATGGAAATAAGGAGCTTTTGGCAAAAGCGATAACAACAGCTGATATCTCTCGTCCTGGTTTAGAAATGACGGGGTATTTTGACTATTATTCACCTGAACGACTTCAGTTGGTTGGGATGAAGGAGTGGTCCTACCTTAAAACCATGACTGATTACAACCGTTATTCTGTTTTTGCGAATATGTTTAAAGCGGAAACTCCAGCTGTTATCGTGGCGCGTGGTCTTGAGATTCCGGAAGAGATGCTTCGAGCTGCTAAGGAAAATGGTGTAGCAGTTCTTCAAGGACGAAACGGCACATCGTCGCTTTCAGGTGACATGTCTTGGTATCTTAACTCGCAATTAGCTGAACGAACTAGTGTCCATGGTGTTTTGGTAGATATCTACGGGATGGGAGTTCTTATTCAAGGAGACTCTGGCATCGGTAAGAGTGAGACAGGGCTTGAGTTGGTGAAACGTGGTCACCGTCTTGTCGCTGACGACCGTGTGGATGTTTATGCTAAGGATGAGGAGACTCTCTGGGGTGAGCCCGCGGAAATCCTCCGCCATCTTCTTGAAATTCGTGGGGTTGGGATCATTGACGTTATGAGCCTTTACGGAGCTAGTGCTGTCCGTAATTCCTCTCAAGTTCAGTTGGCTATTTATCTTGATAATTTTGAAAATGGCAAGATCTTTGACCGTCTTGGAAATGGCAATGAAGAAATTGAATTGCAGGGCGTTAAGATTCCACGTATCCGCATTCCTGTTAAGACAGGACGTAACGTTTCAGTCGTTATCGAAGCTGCAGCAATGAACTATCGTGCTAAGCAAATGGGATTTGATGCAACCAAAACCTTTGAGGACCGTTTGACCAACCTCATTAGTAAGAATGGTGAAGACTGATGTTAGCTACCATTGATCCAATTGCCCTAAGACTTGGTCCAATCAGTATTCATTGGTATGCCATCTGTATTGTATCTGGTCTTTTACTAGCCGTTTATCTGGCTCAGCGTTGGGCTCCCGAAAAGGGAATTGACCCTGAAAACATCCTAGATTTTATTCTTCTTGCCTTTCCTATAGCCATTGTTGGTGCAAGGCTCTACTATGTGATCTTCCAGTGGTCTTACTACAGTCAGAATCTTTCAGAAATTGTTGCGATTTGGAATGGCGGAATTGCCATTTATGGTGGCTTGATTGCAGGTGCAGCTGTCCTCTATTGGTTTTCGAAACGTCATGCCATTGCTGTCTTGGATTTTCTTGATATTGCATCACCTGGCGTTATGATTGCTCAGAGTATCGGTCGCTGGGGAAATTTTGTTAACCAAGAGGCTTACGGAAGAGCAGTTAGTCATCTGAATTATGTCCCAGAATTTATTCGCCAGCAGATGTTCATTGATGGGAGTTATCGTGTACCGACCTTTCTTTATGAAAGTCTTTGGAACTTAGTCGGATTTATCACTATCCTAGGACTAAGACGCTTTTATAAGAAACTACGTCAAGGAGATGTGACCTCATTTTACCTTATCTGGTATGGTCTTGGACGTTTTGTCATTGAAGGTATGCGTACCGATAGTCTCATGTTTGCTGGCTTGCGTGTTTCTCAATGGGTCAGCATCGCCATTATCATCTTGGGTGCTATCTTACTATATTTGCGAAAGCAACGTCCAGAGGCAGATTATAAAATGAAAAACTAGTCATACCGCTCAGACTTTGTTATAATATAATGAAAATTATCATAACAAAGGTTACTGGAAACTGAAGAATCTATTTCAGTTTTCTTGTAGTAACCTTTTAAAAAGGTCAAAGGAGTCCTAAACTATGGCAGAAATTGCATTTCTTATTATCGCAATCGCACTTGCTGCGTTCCTCATTGCATTAATCCCTACCCTACTTCGTACCCGTCATGTGGTTAAAGAAGTTGAAGAAACAGTTGCTGTGCTTCGTACAGATATCAATGTAACCCTTCATCAAACAAATGAAATCTTGGCTAAGGCAAACGTCTTGGTTGAAGATGTTAATGAAAAAGTTCAAACCATCGATCCTCTCTTTGTAGCAGTAGCTGAGCTTTCAGAAAGTGTCTCTGACTTGAATACTGAAGCCCGTTACCTCGGTGCTAAAGCAAGTGCAGCAGGAGCAAGTGTCGGTAAGGCAGGTTCAGCCTTTGCTATCGGTAAGGTTGCCTCAAAACTTTTTGGTAAAAAAGACAAGAAAAAATAAGGAGATCTTTTCATGAGTAAATTTTTAAATACCCTAATCATTGGTGCAGCTTCTGGAGCTGCAGCAGCATACTTCTTTACAACTGAAAAAGGTAAAGCTGTTAAAGCACGTATTGATGAAGAAATCGCTTCATTCAAAGAAGATCCTAAAGCTTATCAAAATCAAGTGGTGGAAAAAGCTAACGACTACAAAGATTTGGCAGTCGATACTTTCCAAGACTATAAAACAAAATTTGAAAATGGCGACATCACTGCGGATGATTTGACAAAAGCTGTCCAAGAAAAAACAGCTCAAGTTGCTGACTTTGCAAAAGAGAGCTTTGAACTTATCAAAGAGAAAACTGCTCAAGTAACTCCTGAGCAAGCAGATGTTGAAGCAGAAACAAAAGCTATCGTTGATGATATCGTCATTGATATCAAAGATATCTCTGAAGAAGCAGCAGAAGCAAAATAAAAAGAAAGCCCATGAGGCTTTTTTTAGTACGAAAAAAACGTTGACCAAACAGTCAACGTTTTTGTGCTTTATAATACTCGATTAGGACATAAATGCCTATCTGACCAATGACGCTGATGGTAATTGCCCAGAAGAAGGCCCAGAAGGTAGCCACCTGTGCTACCAAGAAAAGGAAGGCAACTAGGACTGTTGAAACACAGAAGCTTGAGATACGTCCAAAGAAAATCATATCTTGTAGCTTAATACTATTACTATTTAAAGTTTGATAATCTTGGTAATTCGTCGTTTGAAGACGCTCAGTCTCGAAATCTTCGATGTGATCAAATTGACGGTGTAAGTTGTCAGCCATGTCTGCCTCCTTTCTATATAAAATATCTAAATCACTTTTTCGTGTAGGTTAAAATACTTAGTCAGTATTTCACTATTTAGAATCTCATTAATAATACCATAAAAAATTTATATTGCAAAGTTTTTTTTGATTTTTGTGAAAATTATAGTATTTAAAAACTAATTTAAAATATTGAGATACATAGTTTTGAACCTAAAAATTCTAAAAAAATCAAATCATTTGTGCTATAATGTGAGTTATGGAAAAAATTGTAATTACAGCGACTGCTGAGAGCTACGAGCAAGCACGTGAGCTCCTAGAACTTGGCGTAGATCGTATTTATATCGGCGAAAAAGCCTTTGGCCTTCGTTTGCCTAAGCCTTTTTCATTCGCAGAAATGCGAAAGATTGCAGAGCTGGTACATGAGTCAGGCAAGGAATTGACTGTTGCCGTTAATGCCCTCATGCACCAAGGTATGATGGATGCTCTTCCAGACTATCTTGATTTTCTTGAAGAAATCAAGGCAGATTATATCACGGTTGGTGATGCAGGAGTTTTCTACATCTGTAACCGTGACAAACGTCCCTTCAAAATGATTTATGATGCTTCAACTATGGTAACCTCTAGCCGTCAGATTAATTTCTGGGGCAAACAGGCAGGAGCATCTGAAGCGGTTTTGGCTCGTGAGATTCCATCTGCGGAACTATTCATCATGGCTGAAAATCTTCAGATTCCAGCTGAGGTTTTGGTTTATGGTGCAAGTATCATTCACCACTCAAAACGTCCACTTCTTCAAAACTATTACAACTTTATCAAAACGGATGAAGCTGTTACCAAAGAACGTGACCTCTTCCTTTCTGAGCCAGGAGATCCAGATTCTCACTACTCAGTTTATGAAGATATGCACGGGACACATATCTTTGCCAACAATGACTTGGATATGATGACTAAACTTTCAGAACTCGTTGAACATGGTTTTGACCACTGGAAGTTGGACGGCGTTTATTGCCCAGGTGAAAACTTTGTAAAAATCACTGAGTATTTTGTGAAGGCTCGTGACCTCATCGAGGCTGGCGAATTTTCACAAGACCAAGCCTTCCTCTTTGATGAGGCTATTCATAAATTACACCCAGCCAACCGTGGTTTGGACACAGGTTTCTACGACTATGAACCTGACCGTGTAAAATAAAAATACTTCCTCCTTCGTTTGAGAGTTTTCCATTTTCAGGGAACGAAGGAGTTGTTCAAAACTTAAAATCGACAATCTTGCAAATTGGAGAAATTATGACTACAACTAAAAAACGCCCAGAGGTACTTGTACCTGCTGGAACTTTGGAAAAATTGAAAGTCGCTGTAAATTACGGCGCAGATGCTGTTTTCGTTGGTGGACAAGCCTATGGTTTGCGTAGCCGTGCCGGAAACTTTACCATGGATGAGCTTCGAGAAGGTATCGAATATGCTCACGCTCGTGGTGTTGATGTGCACGTTGCTTCAAACATGGTTACCCATGAAGGAAATGAAAAAGGTGCTGGTGAGTGGTTCCGTGAATTGCGTGACATGGGACTCGATGCTGTTATCGTATCTGACCCAGCCTTGATTGAAATCTGTTCAACCTACGCACCAGGACTTAACATCCACTTGTCTACACAAGCATCTGCGACAAACGTTGAAACCTTCCATTTTTGGAAAGAGTATGGTTTGACCCGTGTCGTTTTGGCACGTGAGGTTACCATGGAAGAGTTGGCTGAAATCCGTAAGCGTACGGATCTTGAAATTGAGGCCTTTGTCCATGGCGCTATGTGTATCTCATACTCAGGTCGCTGTACCCTTTCTAACCACATGTCAGACCGTGATGCCAACCGTGGTGGTTGTTCACAGTCTTGTCGTTGGAAATATGACCTTTACGACATGCCATTCGGCCAAGAACGTAAGAGTATCAAAGGTGAAGTTCCTGAAGAATACTCTATGTCAGCCGTTGACATGTGTATGATTGAAAATATCCCTGACCTTATCGATAATGGCGTTGATAGCCTTAAAATCGAAGGTCGTATGAAATCTGTCCACTATGTCTCAACAGTTGCCAACTGTTACAAGGCTGCTTGTGACGCTTACATGGAAAGTGCAGAAGCCTTTTATGCCATCAAAGATGATTTGATTAACGAACTCTGGAAAGTTGCCCAGCGTGAATTGGCAACAGGTTTCTACTACAAGACACCAACAGAAAACGAACAACTCTTTGGAGCTCGTCGTAAGATTCCACAATACAAATTCGTTGGTGAAGTCGTAGACTTTGATCCAGCAACTATGACAGCTACTATCCGTCAACGTAACGTTATCCTCGAAGGTGACCACGTTGAATTCTACGGACCAGGCTTCCGTCATTTCGAGTGTGATATCAAAGACCTTCACGATGCCAATGGTAACAAGATTGACCGTGCACCAAACCCAATGGAACTTCTTACAATTACCGTGCCACAAGAAGTTAAACCTGGTGACATGATTCGTTCAACTAAAGAAGGTTTGATTAACCTCTACCAAAAAGACGGTTCAAGCAAAACTGTTCGTGCCTAATGACAAGTCAAATCAATGGGCTCCTGGTAGATGATCAGAGTAGGTGTCAACACTACCATTCTCCACTAGATATAGTTGCCCTAAAATGCTTCGAGTGCCAGAAGTATTATGCCTGTTATCAGTGTCATGATTGCTTAGAGAAACATAGCTTTCGAGCTTATCCTTGTCAATTGAAGCAGGACAAGGTCCTTATCTGTGGCGTTTGTAGGCATGAGATGACAATTGAGGAGTATCAAGATGTAGAAGCTTGTCCCAATTGTCACAGTGCCTTCAACCCAGCTTGTTCAAAGCACTATGATATTTATTTTGAAAAATAAAAAGATTGAAGATTCTGTTCACATGAACAAAGTCTTCAATCTTTTTTAGTTAAAGTAACTATGATTTTTAAGAGCTTTTAAGACTGGCTTAGTCACCAAAGCGACGATGAGACCTTTTAAGAGGTCAGGAATAATAAAGGGTGTCAAGCCAACAGCTACAGCTGCAGACCATCCCATTTTTCCGAGAAAGTGCAGGCTGAGGATACCACCAACAAAGACAAGTGCATCTCCCAAAACAAAAGCCACAAAGATTTTCCAGATAGGAGTCTCAGCATGAGTTAGTTTTGAAGTGACAAAGGCGAAAAATGGATAGGCCAACAAATAGCCAGCTGAAGGTCCAAAGAAGGATTGGAGCCCACCGCCTCCACCTGCAAAAACTGGTAGACCAATGGCGCCTAGAATCAGGTAGAGGGTAGCAGCAAGTGTCGCCTCTCTTGGCTTAAGGATAGCAGCAACAAGTCCGACAGCAAAAGTTTGCAGAGTAATGGGAACTGCACCGATAGGAATAACAATTTGAGCTAGGGCAGCAATGATGGCAGCACCAAAAGCTGGAAGAATAAGTGACAGTGTACGATTTTGTGTCATTTTTAGTTAACCTTTCGTAAATAAATAGTTAACTTATTATAGCAAGTGGTTTCAAAAAAGTCAACCTAATAATAAAACGAGGTTAACTGATAAACTTAACCTCGTTGTGATATGATTTTTAGACGTTTGATTTCATCAAGTTCAATCATGCTGATGATCTTATCCTGCTCGATAAAGATGGCTTGTCGCTCCCTGTCATAACGGTTGATGTAGCCCTTATAGGTCTTCTGATTGGATGTCAGCATGACCATTTGGTTATGATCAATAGCATGATAGATATCGTTAATAAGTTGATTCTGCATTAGGTGGACAGGTTTGCTGTGACCTATTTCCACAAACTGATGAAGCTGATGCTTTACGGCTTCTAAAAAGTTTATCATGGTCATTTCCCTCGTTTCTTGATAAAATAATTATAGCATGAAAGGTGAATTTTTGTGGATAACTTCATTCTAAAACAGACAATTTTCACAGAAAAAAACGAATAAAGCTAGTGGAGGTAAGCAAATGGCAGAATTTTCATTTGAAATTGAAGAAAAACTCTTGGTCTTGTCTGAGAATGACAAGGGTTGGACTAAGGAACTCAATCGTGTGAGTTTCAATGGCGCACCAGCTAAGTATGACATCCGTACATGGAGTCCAGACCATACCAAGATGGGCAAGGGGATTACCCTCAGCAACGAAGAATTCCAAGTTCTCGTTGACGCCTTCAAAAACTAAAACAAGGTCAGCATGGCGCTGGCCTTATTTTTTTGTTTAAAACGTATCAAAGATAAGTTTGAGATTGAGAATGGTTAGGACAATAGCGATGGCATAACCAAGGAAGGTATTCCACTTGGCATTGACGTGTTTTCCCATGAGTGATTTCTTAGAAGTATAGTAAATCAAAGGGAAGATAGAAAATGGCAAGGCAAGTGAAAGGAAAACCTGTGAATAAACCAGCAGTTGATCCAGAGTCTTTTCTTGATCACCGTAGAGAATAGCTACAACGATAACAGGTAGCAAGGCGAAGAGACGTGTGAATAAACGAATTACCCACTGCGGTAACCTCATGTGGAGAAAGCCTTCCATGACAATTTGGCCAGTCAGAGTACCAGTAATGGTAGAGTTTTGACCACTAGCCAAGAGCGCCAAGGCAAAGAGTGTTGAAAGTGTCGAACTAGCTACCGCACCAGCAATCTTAGAGTCCTGAAGAGCATTGTACATCTGTGAGAAAGCTGAAATATCAGAAGCATGACCAAAGAAGAGAGCTGCTCCCAAAATCAAGAGGAGGGAGTTAACCACAAAGGCCAAAGTCAACTGGATGTTAGAATCCCAGGTCATGAAACGGACAGCCTTAGTCACGTCTTTGCCATCAGAATAGTCAACCTTACGAGTCTGTGACAAGGATGAGTGCAAGTAGAGGTTATGTGGCATAACGGTCGCACCCACAATCCCAAGCGCCAAGGTCAACTGGTTGGTATGTCCAGCAGCATGTGGCTCGAAGAGCGCTGGCGTAGGGAGATAACCCTCTAGGATTCCCGTAATACTAGGTTCAGACAAGGCTACCAGATAGACAAAGATAACCAAGATAGTCAAAATCAAGGTTGAAACAATAGCCTCGATTTTTTTGAATCCCAGCTTCATGATGAGCAGTAGCAGGAAGACATCAAGGACTGTCACCAGAATGGCAACCATAATTGGAATACCAAAGAGCAGGTTAAGAGCAATGGCAGAACCAAGCACCTCAGCCAAATCCGTTGCCATTAAGGCAAGCTCCAGAATCACCCAAAGTGTGTATCGCAACCATTTGGGCGAGTGATAGGCAGTCGCTTGAGCTAAGTCCATTTGGGTCACAATCCCTAATTTCCCAGCCATTTGTTGCAACTGCATAGCGATTAAAGATGAAATTAAGATGACAAAAAGCAGACTATACTTGTAGGTCGCCCCACCGACGACACTGGTAATCCAGTTCCCTGGATCCATGTAACCCACGGCCACAAGAGCCCCAGGTCCCAAGAAAGCCTTAAGATTTTGCCAAAAACGATTATTATTTGGTGTATCTATGGATTGGTTTACCTCAGAAAGGGAAACCTTCTTTGAATATGTCATAAACACCTCTTTCTAAGTCATATCTGCCTAAAAGTGTATTATTTCTAGACAGACCGACATCTTTATTATAGCACCATGAGGAAGATGTGCAAGGTTTTGACTTATCTTACATTGGTGTCATAGAGGACTTTTCAGAATTGCCTTTTTATACTAAACTATATGAGTAGATTATTTCATAAATGAGGGAGAAAAATAATTGAAAACATTTCAACTAACAGCTAAGAAAAAGATTACCCTGGCACTCCTAGTTGTCATTGCGCTTGCTTTGGTTATCTTTATCGTTAACGTGCAGATGAATCAGCCTGATAACCTACCTGCCAATTACATGGAGCGCCTTAAAAATCCTGGAATGACGGGCGATTACATTGGCCTCTGGAAGTCTCGCTGGCATGAAGAAAACAAAGCCTGGCTTTATCCTACGAAACAATACGCTATCTATGCAGTAGTAGCCCTAGCTTGTCTATCAGCTTGGGTCGCAGCCTCAAAAGCAAAATTTTGGAAATAAGAAAATGCTTCTTTCGATTGAGGGAAGCGTTTTTCTTATTGTCTGATGTGAGTCTTATATTGACTGAACATCTCGTCAATATCATCTTCAACCAAGTGATAGATTTTCCAGTCAAATTCAGTTCTGGCAACATCATCAACCAAGACTGTATAACAGAAATCCATGTAATCTTCATAAAAATCAGAGATGAAGGGGAGGAGTGTGTCACTAATATCAGATGAATAGAGTTTTTCATCAAGATGTTTAAAGAGATAGTCTGTACCCGTAATCGTTTCATTCTTGAGTTTTTGTGCATCCTCAAGGTTAAATCCATCGCTTTTAGGATTCAGAAAATCATGTTTTGCTAGCCAGGCGACGAAGATACTGAGATGAAAAGCAGCTCTTTTACTAATCTCTAGCATATCTGATTTGCTTAGTTTTTCTGACGGGATATTATTTTCTTCACAATAGAATACAAGTGCATGATCGAAAAAATAATCTGCGCGGTCTATGGGAAAGTCTAATTGACTTTCTTCGATCTTTGTCTCAGGCTGTTCAACCACAGTTGATTTTTTCTTAAAAAGGGACTTCAATTTTTTAAACACGTTTATACCTCATATAAAAATATCCCATTATTCAATAATGGGATATAATTATTATTTCATCGTTGGGAACAACAAGACATCACGGATAGTTGTTGTATCAGTGAGGAGCATGCAGAGGCGGTCGATACCGACTCCGAGTCCACCTGTTGGTGGCATACCGTATTCAAGGGCTTCAACGTAGTCGTAGTCGATACCTGTTGCTTCGTCATCACCGAGTTCTTTAGCAGCAGCTTGTGCTTCGAAACGTGACAATTGATCGATTGGGTCGTTCAATTCGGTGAAGGCATTTCCGTACTCTTTAGTCATGATGAAGAGTTCGAAACGGTCAGTGAAGCGTGGGTCTTCTGGATTTTTCTTAGCCAATGGAGACACAGCAACTGGGTGACCGTAAACGAATGTTGGTTGAATCAATGTTTCTTCAACGAATTCTTCGAAGAAGGCGTTGATGATGTGACCAACTTCAGTGTAGTGTTTTTCAACTGGAACATTCTTTTCAGCAGCGATAGCTTTGGCTTCATCCAAAGTCATGTCTTGCCAGAAGTCAACGCCAGTGATTTCTTTGATAGCGTCAACCATGTGGATGCGTTTGAATGGTTCGTTGATCTTGATTTCAGTTCCTTGATAGTTGATAGGTCCGTCACCTTTAACAGCTTTAGCAGCGTGTTGGATGATACCTTCAGTCAAGTTCATGATATCGTGGAAGTCAGCGTAAGCTTGGTAAACTTCGATAGATGTGAACTCAGGGTTGTGAGTGGCATCCATACCTTCGTTACGGAAGATACGTCCGATTTCGTAAACGCGTTCCATACCACCAACGATGAGGCGTTTGAGGTGGAGCTCAGTCGCAATACGAAGCACCATGTCGATGTTTTGTGCATTGTGGTGAGTGATGAAAGGTTTAGCAGCAGCACCACCAGCTTCATTGTGAAGGACAGGTGTTTCTACTTCAAGGAAACCTTGAGCATCGAGGTAGCGACGGATTTCAGAAATGATTTTTGAACGTGTGACAAAGCGGTCAAAGCTTTCACGGTTAGAAATCAAATCGAGGTAACGTTTACGGTAGATTGTTTCAACGTCTGAAAGTCCGTGGAATTTCTCAGGCAATGGACGAAGGGCTTTAGACAAGTGTGTGATATGAGTAGCTTTAATAGAAAGTTCTCCCATATCTGTACGCATAACTTCACCTTCGATACCGAGGAAGTCACCAAGGTCAGCTTTCTTGAAGATTTCGTAGTTTTCTTCACCGACAGCATCTTTACGCACGTAGATTTGGATTTGACCATCGCGGTCTTGGATGTGGGCGAAGCCAACTTTACCTTTACCACGTTTAGTCATCAAACGACCTGCGATAGTAGCAGTTTCGTTGATTTCGTGCAATTCTTCTTTTGTTTTGTCAGCGTATTTTTCTTTTAATTGACCAGATGTAGCTGTGCGTTCGAATCGCTTACCAAAAGGATCGATTCCTTGTTCAGCCAAGGCCGTCATTTTTTCACGACGGACAATCTGTTGATCGTTCAATTCTTCCATGTGTTGATTTGACATGTTAGTCCTCCATAAAATAGTCGTAATTATTGTATCATAAATCATCTTCTAAAGATAGGACAAATGATTAAATGTCAGATAAATAAAGCTAGGATTTGTCTATTTTTAGGACAAATCGCTAACTAGCATTAACCTTTGATTAGAAAGTTATAGAATTTATTGACAAATATAATAAAAAGGGTGTACAATAGCAAAGTAAGTTTCGTATGATATAAGGAGGAAATGCGATGAAAAAGAAAAATTATGTTAGTAAAGCCGTGATGCTTGGCGCTTTACTAGCACCCATTGGGATGCCTACGGTATCTGTGTTAGCAGATAGCTTTTATCAAAATCAAACAAGTGCTCACGCTGCTGATATTACAAACTGGATTGCCAGCACACCTGAACAAATTACAAATAATTTGACAACTCAGAACATCAATCCACAGCAGTTAGATGGCCAACAATACGTGATTCAATGGGGAGATACCTTGTGGGGAATCTCTCAAGCAACTGGAATTTCTATTGAAAAATTAGCCTACGATAACAATATTCAGAATATTGATCTTATCTTCGCAGGTGATGTCCTCATCTTGAAACGTGATGGTGATGTCCCAGCAGGTTACCATGTGACTGGTAACGGTTACCGTTGTGCACATTCTAAGATTGTTATCAACAACTACTACGGTGATAACAACCGAGTGATTATCAATAACAGCACATTTGTCTCTGATGACCATTCTAAGAATACAGTGATTTACGCTCCAGATAATTCTGACAATAGCGTTTCATTCTCAAACAACACGACTAACAATAACAACGATAAAGACAAAGATACTAAAGATTCTAAAGATGGCAAGGAATCATCTTCAACATCATCAGAATCTAAAGATGCTTCATCAAGCTCAACAAGTGGATCATCATCTTCTGCATCAAGCTCAACAGCAAGCAGTAGTGAAAGCAAAGCAAGTACAGAAAGTTCTAAGGAAAAAGAATTGACTGATGATGCTTTCCAAGATAAGGTTCAAAGTGAATTCGAACAAGTATATCAACAAAAACGCTCAGGTAGTCCTGCATGGACATTCTTCTCACATGAAGGTGATAAGAATGGTGCAAATGCTACCGCTAAGAAGGACACTGAAAGCAAAGCCCTTTACCTTGAAGGTGAAACGCCAAAAGCTAAAGATATTGTTGATGGACCTAAAGATGGTGCCAAAACGGAAGCTAATGCGAAAGCTCTCGCTGAAAAGATTTACGACACCCTTAGCAACGGAGGTAAGCTGTCAGATCTTATTAAGGCAAAATATGCTCAAATTCAGGTAAGTTATAAGGGTGATAAGTGGGCTTTCAACGTTGATGTTTACAAGGAAAAAGAAAGTTCATCATCAAGCACTGAGAAATCTTCAGAATCTAAGGCTTCATCAAGTGATGATTCTCAAACAGAAACACGCATGAGTTCAAGTTCATCAAGTGTTGAACGTTCATCATCAAGTTCTTCAAGCCACACTGAAACAGACTCAGAGGCAACTTTCTCTGACCTAACTGGTGACGAATAGAGAGGGGCAAGACATGTCAAAGAGAAATATCATTATTAGTGTTGTTCTTGCTTGTCTCTTGGTTACGGGAGCTGGATTTGGTGCTTTCTATTACTGGGGAACACACCATTTGGATAGTGTTGTACCTGGTAAGGTTTACCAATACTCAAGTACTCTAAACGGTGAGGTCAATAATCGTGTCATGTATGTAGCCTTCCAAGAAGGTGGGAACAAGGCACTTGTGAGTCAAGATCGTACGACAGTGGTTAATGCTGCTAAGAGTCAGACTGACTTTGACAAGGCCTATAATGACCAAACAGCTAAGTGGGAATACAGTGTGACAAAGACAACATTGACTCTTGGTAAAAAAGAGGATGATCAACTGTCACAATGGCAGTACAACAAGGTCTTTGCTTATGGTGACCACTTCACATCAAAAGATTTCTATTACCAGATTGCCAAGGGTGGTCAGGGTGAAGTCAAACAAAAAATGACCTTCAAAGAAATTAAATAAGTGTCTGAATATGACAAGATTCATTAGGTTTGGGACAAAATGTTCCAAACCCTTTTCTATCTTCAAAACACAAATAATCTTTTCTTAAGTGGGGTCAAAAATTGAAAAGAAAGGGCAAAAACGGTATAATAAGACTGTTTGGGCAATTGCATTCAGATAAAAAACAGACGAGTAAGATTGCCACAAGACAGTTGACTTAAAGCTTACTTTTGCAAGACTTAGTATTTCACTAGGAGTGTCTGATGTTTCAGTTTAGTTGTTAGACCCCTTAATTTACCTAAGTCTCTGACAAGAGAATGATATAAGAAAGAACGGACAGATGATTACCTCTATTGTTTTTGACGTTGACGATACTATTTATGACCAACAGGCACCTTATCGTATTGCCATGGAAAAATGTTTCCCTGACTTTGATATGAGTCACATGAATCAAGCCTACATTCGTTTCCGCCACTATTCTGATGTTGGTTTTCCACGTGTAATGGCAGGTGAGTGGACAACCGAGTATTTCCGTTTTTGGCGCTGTAAAGAGACCCTTTTGGAGTTTGGCTACCGTGAAATTGATGAAGAAACGGGCAACCATTTCCAAGAGGTTTACGAGCATGAGTTGGAAAACATCACCATGCTTGATGAAATGCGCATGACCCTTGATTTCCTCAAGGAAAAAAATGTGCCTATGGGGATTATTACCAATGGACCAACAGAGCACCAACTTAAAAAGGTTAAGAAGTTGGGACTTTATGATTACGTTGATCCTAAGCGTGTCATCGTCAGTCAGGCGACAGGTTTCCAAAAGCCTGAGAAGGAAATCTTCAACCTCGCAGCTGAGCAATTTGACATGAATCCATCGACGACGCTCTATGTTGGAGATTCTTATGACAATGATGTCATGGGGGCCTTCAATGGTGGTTGGCATTCTATGTGGTTTAACCACCGTGGACGTAGCCTTAAACCAGGTACTAAGCCAGTCTTTGACTTGGAAATTGATAGTTTTGAGCAACTCTTTGGAGCGGTGAAAGTCCTTTTCGACCTTCCAAATAACAAATATATCTTTGATATCAATGATAATGAAAATCCAGTACTTCAACTAGGTATCAATAATGGTCTTATGATGGCGGCTGAACGTCTTCTTGAGAGCAATATGAGTATTGATAAAGTGGTTATCCTTCTTCGTTTGAATGCGAACCAGGAAAAAATCCTTCGTATGAAATATGGAAGATAATAGAGCGGCCTCGTGTGGCCGTTTTATTGTCTAGAACGTGAGATAAGGAGTTTGAAAATGGTAGAAATCAACAACTTAAAACATGATATTGAAGCACTAAGTGCTGAACGTGAGGCTTTGAGAAAAGAGGTCGAATCACTCGAAGCCAAACGTGACGATCTCTTTGAAGGTGTTAGAGATGCAGAACAGATGAAGTGTCTTGCCTGGGATTCCTATAATGCATTATCAGACCACCTTAATACTGAAGAAAAGCAACGAGAGTTTGCTAACAACTATTGGGAACATGTTCATAGAACTGTCAAAATAGATATGGAATTTGTTTTGAGTCGTGGTCTTCGTTTTAAGCGTTTATTGTCTGAAGGACAGTATGATCTTGTCTTACAGGAACTAGACGTTTTCGAAAAGGAATTAGATGATTTGGCTCGAGGATTTGGTGTTGAATTAGACCGTTTGCCAGAGGAACCGAGTTGGAAATAATGGAAGTGAAGCTCTTGAAGTAGTAGGCTTTAAGGGCTTTTTGAGTGCAAAAAAGCGACCCTTGTTCAGGATCGCTTGTCTTATGAAGTCAGTCGATGATTTAGCTGATCTTGTTTTGTTCATCCATATAAGATGTATCATTCCAACATTTGAGAGTGAAGTGCTCGAAATCATTGGTTTCGAGAATAGTGACAGAAGCATTGTCAAGACCTCCTGCCTTACGAAGAAGACCCGGTTCAAAACCAAGGAGGGTACGGATAGAAGCTGTTAGGTTAGCTCCGTGACCAACAATGAGGACATTTTTAGCATCACTATCTTTAAGTGTTTTGACAAATTCGGCCACACGTTTGGTTGTCTGGTAAACAGATTCAGCTTGGAAGTCATTAGCACGGAAGTTGGCTAGGTTATGACGGAAGGCATCCATTTCTTTTGGATAGATGGCCTGAACGAGTGAAATTTTTTGTCCTTCCAGTTTGCCAAGCTGCCATTCACGCAAAGCTTTAGTGTAGGTAACTTTAGCTTTAGGTTTTTGAGACTCCATGATGAGCTCTGTAGTTTTTTTAGCACGTGGTAGGTCACTTGAGAAGACCAAGTCAAAATGAGTGTCACTAAGATAGTGACCTAGCTCACGTACTTGTTCAACAGATTCTTTAAGCAAAGGCGAGTCTCCCTTGGCGCCTTGAAGTCGGCCTTCCAAGTTCCACTCAGTTTTACCGTGACGTACAAAATACAGTTTCATGATTACTCCTTAATATCAGCAAATTCAGCATTAACAAAATCAGCAAGTTCTTGACTATTGATACGGATAGAGCGCCCAATTTCTCCCGCTGAGACAATAAGGAAACCAGCTTCTTGGGCAGACTGATCGATGTAAATAGGGAAATTGTGTTTTTGGCGAATTCCCACTGGGTTGTTGGCTCCGTGAACATAGCCAGTCGTTTTTTGGAGATCCTTTTGTGGAATCATTTGAACTTTCTTGTTCCCTGAAATTTTAGCTAATTTCTTTTCAGACAGGTGCTCGGTGATAGGGACGATGCCGATGACTGGTCCTGTCTTATCTCCCTTAAGGGCGAGGGTTTTATAAATGCTCTCACGTGCCACATCTTCTGGAAGCTCTCCTTCTAAACCATTGAAGGATAAGCTATCATGGTCAATTTTAGCTTTATCAAGAATTTGGTCAACCAAGGTTTTCTTGACTTTGCCTTTCTTAGCCATTGTCATATCTCCTTTTAAAGTTATACATTTCTACCATCCATTATAACACATTCGTCCGAACACGCCTAAACCAATTTGACAAGAAGAAAACCAGTGCCTTAGACACTGGTTTTTACTGACTACTAGATGAACTTGTCGAAGTAGTCTTCTTATTTTTAGTTGGTTTTTGCTTAATCTTACCAAAGAGTTTTTCAAAGGTTTTACGTTTGTTTTTCTCTGGATTGATTTGGTTAAGATCTAGGATGTTGTCGAAACCTGGAAGGCTTCCTTGAGACGTATACTGGTGAAGGTCATAGTCGATTTCAGTGTTTGGTAAAGCCTCGTAATAACCAGAATCGGTACCGTAGGCTGGAATCCAAACAGCGTCGAAGTTTTTAGTTGAAACTTCTTGCTCGAGCATGAAATAAGCACCAATATAGAGACCAACATTTTCAGCTCCAAGTCGTTTGAGCTCAGCGAGAAAGGCTTGGACACCTTGCTCCATGTTAGACATGGTTTCCTCTTCGACGTCAATCCAGTAATAAGTCGGTTTGTATGGAGAAGCATTTTTGTAGAAAATACGAGCTTCTTCCTTCATCTCCTTGACAGAAGTACCTTGAGCGTAGGAATAGACGGCAACTGGAACGTCACGTTTTTTGAGTTCTTTAATATGTGTTTTAAAAGATTTGTCGACCCCATTCGAACTAGCGGCATTGCTATCCTTACTAATCAGTGATCCACCGAAGACGCGGACGATAGCACCAGAAATATGATTTGACAAGACATCGTAATCGATATCCTGAGGTAGTTGCCACCCTGAAAGGTCGATAATGGGATTGAGTATCAGCTCCTCGTCGGAACTGCTAGATGTACTACTGGTTGTTGTTTTTGGTGTAGTAGCATAAGGAATAGCAGATTTCACGTTTTGAAGATGCGCCTGTTGTTTGGACGTATTGTGAATATTTGCAATAACTAATGCTAATCCTAAAAGAGCTAGAACCACGTAAACAACGATCGGTTTTATTCTTTTTCTCATTACTCCCATTCTACCTTAAATAGCGCAAAAATGCAAAATAGAATGTTTATAAATTCTGTGAGAGATATTAAAGTGACTGATTTCCAAAAAGCCTTTGTAGTGCTGACTTAGGCACATTTTATGAATAAAGGTGTTTTGAGCTATCCTTGAATTAAGTGAATTTTTCATTTATTAAAGCAAGAAATTTAGCTTAAAAGTCAGTTTCCTCCTTGAAACTAGCGCCACTAGTGGCATCAGACCAGGCGACAAGAGCTTGAGCAGAGTTATCCAGATAGGTCTTGAGAGGTTGCTTCAAATCATAAATGGTTTCCCAAAATCCTAGTACCTTTCCTTCGTTGTCGATAGCAGCTTGGTAGGTTTGGATGAGGACTTGATCAAAACTGTCTGTTGGAATCTGATAACTTCTTTCTTTGGTAGGAGAGGCTAGCACTTCAGACATGATCCAATCAGGCAGATTTTCAGACTCACGGGGGAAGAAACTACCGTCAGCGCCACCATTGTCATAGAGAAAGTTTCCTTGGGCATCATAGGCTGCTAATTTATAGGGCAGGTGATTCAGTAGTGTTTTTAAATCATTCATACTTTCATCATAGCTTCTTTCATGCAAAATGGCAATGCATTGGATTGGAGACAATACTATCGTAGGATAGTATCAGTTTGTCCAAGGATAGTAGTATCTCCTGTAGCAGTATCAGGGTATAATAAAGTAAAAGAAGACTCGAGGTGAAAACATGTCAAAACTTATTTTTTTAGATGTTGATGGGACCTTGGTGGATTATCATAACCGCATTCCAGAATCAGCAATCAAGGCTATTCGTCAGGCCCGTGAAAAGGGCAATCTGGTCTATGTTTGTACTGGTCGTAGTAAGGCAGAAATGCAGCCAGAATTATGGGAAATTGGCTTGGATAGGATGATTGGTGGTAATGGCTCTTATGTAGAGCATCATGGCCAAGTCCTCATGCATGAGCTGATTTCTAAGGAAGATGCGGCTAAGATTGTGGATTGGTTGACCCAACGTCATCTAGCTTTTTATCTTGAGAGTAATAACGGTCTCTTTGCCAGTCCTGATTTTCGGGAGCGGGCACGTGAGACGCTTAAGACTTACGCTATTCAAAAGGGGCAATCTGTAGCGTCTGTTGAGGGGAAAGAACCAGAAGATTTTCTTCATGGCCTTCAGTATGGTAGAGAACTCTACCGTGATGACCTAAACAAGGTCAGTTTCGTTTTAGAATCCTATCAGGACCATTTAGATTCAAAAGAAGCTTTTCCACAGCTTGAAGCCCATACTTGGGGAGGTCGAGGTGAAACAGCCTTGTTTGGTGATCTAGGTGTTAAGGATATTAACAAGGCCAATGCCATCGATGTCCTTTTGGAACATTTGGGGGCTGAGCGTTCGGAGACCATTGCTTTTGGTGATGCCAAGATTGATATCCCTATGTTGGAATACTGTGAGATTGGTGTTGCCATGGGAAATGGTGGTCCAGAAATCTTGGCTATGGCAGACCTAGTCACAGACGATGTTGAAGCTGATGGCTTGTACAAAGCTTTTGATAAATTGGGCTTGTTGCAATAGAAAAAACTGAGTTCCTTTTTGGAGCCCAGTTTGTATTTTATGCTGGTTTACGACCGATAAATTTTTTCAAGAGATATAAGAGATAGCCAACAGCGATATACCCAGCACTGATGACCAGGACGTTTACCAAGACCTTGTTCCAACCAAATTTATTAACATTGATAAAGAAGTAGGCGAAGGGGCTATCTTTGGCACCTGGAATTGGGAGTTTTAGCACCAAGCCATTTAGAAGGGCAAAGGCAAAGTAAGACAGAGGGACCACGGACCAGTAAATTGGCTCACGTAGACGGTAGGCTTTCTTAGCATCGAAAATAAGGGTATCAAGCACCAACCCCCAAGGGACAATATAGTGGACCAAGAAGTTGCGGAGGGTCCAGAATTTCTCAGGTTCCGTAATAGGTGCCAAGAGGATATGATAGATGACTCCAGTGATGAGGATGGCCATGGTTACACCACCCTTGTAACGCAAGAGTTTGGTGTTGGTTGTCGCGTTCCCTTTTTTGAAGTCATAGATGATAAAGAAAATCAAACTAGAGAAGACAAGGATATTGGACAAAACAGTGTAATAGAGCAACATACCCCAACCATCGTCATGGATTTGGATAGAGACACCCACTAGTCCACAAAGAGCTAGTAAAATACGGTAAAATCGTGAAATAGTCATAAGCTTCCTTTTCCTAATAAATAATCTCTCTTATCATATCACATTTTTCACTAACAATTTTTTGAAAATTCTAGTAAAATCAAAGTAAGAAAGACTTCAAGGAGATTACTATGTCCAATCTAATCGATTATCTTGAAAAGGTAAAGGAACTTACCTTTGATCAAGAGCCTCTAAATATCTTGGATAAGGTTTGCATCAATGAGATTGGCTACCTGACTTATGAAAAATGGCTCTCAGCAAGTGATTTGAAGGAAACCATCAATTTACATGACTATGCTGAAGGGAAGGACTTAAATCTAGACTACAGCTTCATGGTGACTAAGGAACGGGTAGATTTGGCTGAAGCCATGGTCAGGTCTAGGCGTTTCGCTGGACTTAATCTAAGTGACTACTGTAGTGTCTTGGACAAGGAAGTCGAAAAACAGTTTGCGGCTATGATTTTCAGCTTGCCTGAATTGGACTACCAGCAGATTGTCTTTCGTGGTACCGATGATAGCGTCATTGGTTGGAAGGAGGATTTTCAGTTGACCTACAGTCGGGAAATTCCTGCCCATCGCTCAGCCATGGCCTTTCTGGAGAAGCACTTGCCAAACCTCAGTGACCATATCGTTGTTTCTGGACACTCCAAGGGTGGCAATCTTGCCCTCTATTCGGCTGTTCAGAGTTCGACTGTCTTGCGTGAGCAAATAGCAGAGTTCTTGCTTCTTGATTCTCCGGGCTTTATGAAGCCCCTCTTAGAGAAGCCTTCTTACCAAGAGTTGAAAGCCAAGATGACGGTTATCAGACCTCAAGAATCAGTTGTGGGAGTCATGCTCTACTGGGACAAGGTCGCAAAGCTCGTAGCAGCAGATGGCATAGGCATCGCTCAACACAATGTCTTGCTTTGGCAGGTTGACTTGGAAACAAATGATTTTGTTTATGTGGACCAGCCGACAGACCTGAGTCAACGCTTAAAAGAGACCTTCCAAGAATGGATTGAGACCTTGCCTAATCAAGAACTCAAGCAGGTTTGTGACTTGTTCTTTGATACCATTCTTGATTCTGGAATTGAAAGTCTGGATGATATTGGTATCAAAACCCTTCCTAAGCTAGGTCAACTCTTGCAAGAATTCGGCAATCTCTCGGACCAACAAAAAAAGGTCCTGCAGGATGGTTTCAACCAGTTACTCTGGATATTTTGGAAGTCGGGAAATAAGAGATCTAGCCTGCCCAAGCTAGAACTTCCTGATTTTATCAAGAAGTTGAGTGAATTAACCAACAACGATTAGAGACAGCGGAATCATAGAAGTGGAGGATTTTATGTCTAAGAACGTACTTATTACAGGAGCAACATCAGGAATTGGCGAAGCAACAGTGCGTGCCTTTGCCAAAGAGGGAGCAAATCTCATCCTAACCGGTCGCCGTGTAGAGCGTTTAGAAGCTCTAAAAGAAGAGCTCCAAGCAACCTATCCAAATCAAAAAGTTTGGACCTTTGCACTCGATGTCACAGATATGGCCATGGTCAAGGATGTTTGCCAAGCCATTCTAAAAAGTGTGGGTCAAGTCCATGTTTTAGTCAATAATGCAGGCCTGGCACTAGGTTTAACAGCTTATCAAGACTATGAGGAGTGGGACATGCTGACCATGCTCGACACCAATGTCAAGGGATTGATGATGGTGACACGTCAGATTTTGCCAAGCATGGTCGCTGCCAATGAGGGCCATATCATCAATATGGGCTCTACAGCAGGCATCTATGCTTATGCAGGTGCCGCTGTTTATTCAGCAACCAAGGCCGCTGTCAAAACTTTCAGCGATGGTTTGCGTATTGATACCATTGCCACAGATATCAAGGTGACAACCATTCAGCCCGGTATCGTTGAGACGGATTTTTCTCAAGTTCGCTTTCACGGTGACAAGGACAAGGCAGCCAAGGTCTATCAAGGTTTGGAAGCCCTCCAAGCCCAAGATATTGCGGATGCAGTCCTCTACGTCACCAAGCAACCACGACGCGTCCAGATTTCAGACATGACCATCATGGCTAACCAACAAGCTACAGGGTTTACCATTCATAGGGAGGTAGACTAGGAGAAGCTTATGAAGAATGAAACTAATCTAGCCATCGGTAGTAGCTGGGAAGACTTGCAATCAAAACTGTTTAGCAAGGAAGAAATTGAAGCTAGTTACCAAAGAGTAGAAAAACTCATTCAGGAAAAGGGTTATAAATAGTAGATAAAAACACGGCACTAAGCTGTGTTTTTTTTTGTTTGAATTTTCCCAAAACTATGAAAGAAACCGTGAAAATGCTATAATGTAAGGGATTACGACAATGTTGAAAGGATAAGTCATGCCAGCAGTTACTCCAGAACTTGAGATAGAACGTCAATTAATCGAGCAATTAACCTCTGGTGAGAGCCAGTGGACCTATCGCCAAGACTTAAAAAATGAAGGTCAATTATGGGATAACTTTTTTGAGAAGTTAGCTCAGAATAACGTTGCCCTACTTGCTGACCATCCCTTGACCGAGCAAGAAAAGCGACAAATCAAGAACCAGCTTAACTTCATTAACTATTATGAAGCTGCTAAGTGGTTGGCGGGTGAAAATGGTATTGCCAAAGTCGAGGTGCAACGTGAGGATGCTAGCCTTGGGACTATCCGACTTTCTGTCATCTGGCGTGACAATATCGCTGCTGGAAAATCCAGTTACGAAGTGGTCAATCAAGTCGAACGTGACAAGGCCTATCCTCAAGATCAGGACCGTCGTTTAGATACAACCCTGATGATTAATGGACTTCCTCTTATCCATATCGAGCTCAAGAGTCCTCGTGTGGCCTTTTTGGACGCCTTTCATCAAATCAAAAAGTATGACCGTGAAGGAAAGTTACGTGGCATCTATTCTGCCCTTCAGATGTTTGTTGTGACTAATAAGGTTGATACACGTTATATTGCAGCTGCACGAGAGGATAAGCTTAATAAACAATTCTTGACATCTTGGGTGGATAAAGATAATAAACCCATGACCAGTCTCATGGACTTTGCCCACGAAGTCCTGTCTATTCCACGTGCTCATCAGATGGTGATGCAGTACTCCGTTATTGATGATAGTAAGAAAGCCCTCATCATCTTACGTCCTTATCAAATCCATGCCATCGAGTCTGTTCAGGATGCCTCTCGCCGTCAGGAATCAGGCTATATCTGGCATACCACGGGTTCTGGTAAGACCCTAACTTCCTACAAGGTGGCTCGCAACCTCTTGCAGATTCCAGCCATTCAAAAGACGATTTTCGTTGTAGACCGAAGGGACCTTGACCAGCAGACGACGTCGTCCTTTCTTTCCTACGCTGCTAATGATGTCATTGACATCGACGAAACGGACAATACTCATGACTTGGTCAAGCGTTTGGCAGGAAATGATAAGCGTGTGATTGTGACGACTATCCAGAAAATCACAACCATGATGCGCAAGTTTGGAGAAGGTAAATACCAAAAGGATTCGGAAAAAATCAAGGACCTCCGTGTGGCTTTTGTTGTGGATGAATGTCACCGTGCGGTTACGCCTCAGACCCAAAAAGACATCAAGGGCTTTTTCCACAATTCGCTCTGGTATGGCTTCACAGGCACACCGATTTTCAAGGAAAATAAACGAAAGCAATTAGGCGATTTGGCACAAACCACCCACCAACAATATGGCGAACGCCTACACGAGTATACGGTCAAAGAAGCCATCCATGACGGAGCAGTTCTGGGATTCAAGGTGGATTATCGAAATACCATTATTTCGCTGATTCCTGAAAAAGATCTTCCTGACTCTGTTTATGAAGATAAAGAGCACATGCTAGAAGTCTTGGATGCTATCCTAAACAAAAGTTATCAACAGTTGGGCTTTCCAAATGGTGTGGGCAAGACTTACGAGGCTATCTTAACGGTTAAGTCCATTCCACAAGCTCAGGCTTATTACAATCTGCTCAAGAGTATCAAGGCAGGACACGAACGTGTCAAGGTGTCAGAGCGAGCTAAGCGCGTGCTACCTGACTTTCCAAAGATGACGGTCACTTACTCAGTGTCGGAAAATGAAGAAGAGTCTATCGACTACCAAGACCACATGAAACAGGTCATGGACGACTACAATCAGGAGTTCGGTACCCATTTTAACATGGCTGATTTGCGTGGCTTTAACACGGATATCAATAATCGTTTAGCCAGAAAGTTAGATAAATACATTCCTCGCAATGAGCAGTTGGATTTGGTTATCGTCGTTGACCGTCTTTTGACAGGTTTTGATGCCCCATGTCTATCCACTCTCTTTATCGACCGTAAGCCCATGCGTCCACAGGATTTGATTCAAGCCTTTAGTCGCACCAACCGCATCTTTGACAGTAAAAAGCGTTATGGCCATATCATCACCTTCCAAAGACCAGAGGCCTTTAAAGAGGCTGTGGATAACGCCCTTAAACTCTACTCAAACGGTGGTGAAAATGACGTCACTGCCCCAGATTGGGAAGAGGAAAAAGCCAACTTCATCCAAGCCTGGATAGACTTTCAAGTAAAGGTGGAAGATGTGGAAAACTATGTCATCACGATTGAGCAAGCCACTAGCCCACAACTCCGTCGCATTGCCAAGGCTTACCAAACCTTTGACAAGTATCTGGCATCTATCCGTGTCTATAGTGAATACGATGAAGCGGCTATCTATGCGGAGACAGGCCTATCAGATGAAAAGCTTGAAACCTATCTGGGAATCTATCAAAATATCCTAGCAGAGCTCAAAAGCCGAGCAGAAGACGACGGTGATGATAATCTCTTTGATATCCACTACGAACTGGAATCCGTCCAAGTCGACGAGATAAACTATGCTTACATCCTGACCCTGATTCAAAGTATGATTCAGCAGGAGGAGGATAGTCCACAAGCCCTCAGTGACAAGGATATCGAAACGGTTGATAACTATATCCAGAGTCTGGAACGCACCAATCCTAAACTAGCCGAAATCATCCGAAACCTGTGGAAAGAAGTCCAAGCCAATCCCAAAGATTACCAAGGACAATCTATCACTGGTGTCTTGGACACTATGATTGAAGCCATCATCGACGACCATCTCAAACACTTTGCCAGAAAATGGTATGTCGGACTCGATGAACTTCGTTACTATGTCCAACACTATCGCAAGGGTGCTAAGAAGCAATCTGGAGAAAGCCAGCTCACCAAGAGCCAACGCTACAAAGACTACAAAGCAGAAACAGCTGATGCCCTTAACCCGCTCAGCTACAAAAAACACATCAAAGAAGCCTACACCAAACTCATCGAAGAGGTTATTGAACCCCTGAGAGTGGGGAGGTAGAGAGAATGGAAATATCTCAACTAGACAGAATTTCATATTCAATTTTATTGCAAGAGACTTTAGAATTAAGACAAGTTTTACAGTCAATTGTAAATTCTCAAGATACTATTGATAATTCTGACATCTTTATTCCCTTTCTACCTATTATGTCTTCTGTGTGTCTCGGTTGGTGTGATTTATTTACGAAAGAAGGTATAAAAATAGAAATTCCTGATATAGAAGGTTATAGTTGTGTAAGGTTGCTAAAAAATTGTAGAATTGGTTTGAAGTTATATTGTGACCAGAGAATTGGCAAAGCAACTAAACAACTTAAGAAGAATTCTGAAGAAACATATCGGTTATTAAAAACTGACTATAATATCTTTCAAAGATTAGTCGTTTCTATGTTAGGGCAATGTGACTTTGGCGTTTTTACAATTAACAAATTACCTTATGGGAATACGAGTCAACTCTTTCTTTATATCTCAGACATAATTAATTTTGAAAGGTATAAATCCCTTGGAGTATGGGAAATAGAAGCACGAAAAGTTGTTTTTGAATTTTCTAAATTACTTTCCCAATTTATAAATACAATTATAGACTCATTTGCCAAATCGAATATGATCGATAAGGACTCCCAAATTGAATTGGTGCGATTTAATTTTTCTTATGATGATTATTTTCTAATTGATGAAAAGCGTAGAAATATATTACGAGGTAATTTACCTTTCGAAGTACAATTACAGTTGTTTAATATTGTTTGTCAGAATAATTTCATTACTAATGTTTTACCAAAAATATTGCAAAGTAGTAGTTTCTTATATAATAGAACTAAAATACAAACATATTTAGTAAGTGTTATCACTATTAACAATATTATTAATAAATATCCAAATATAAAATATCAAAAGCTATTGAAGCAAATTATAGAAACTAAAGAAGTCTATTTCGGTAAAGGAAGTATGTTTAGGAATAATATTTTTCATTACATGATTCAGGGGATTGAAGAATCAGTATTTTTAAATCCAGACCTATATTTCAATGAGTTTGTTGAATTCTATAGTAAGACAGATTTCAATCAGTTTATGCAGGAAATAAGTGAAGAAATTGATAAAATCAATGAAATAATATACCAGTTAATTAAGTTTTATGAAGATTAAGCTATTCAGCATACTTTGGAGAAAGGTGTTACATATGTCAAAAAAATTCCATATATTTTCCGATGAATCTAACCATGATAAGAGTATTACTAATAAAGGTGATAATATTAATATTGATAATAAAGGGTTATCTAGAGAGTATGTTAGATCTTTTCTAATAATAGATACATCATGTTTGAATTGTGTAAGAGATGAAGTAGAAAACTTAGAAAAAAGATACTTTTCTTGTCAAGGAAGTGAGCCCAAGGGTAAGAATCTTTTTAAACTTTCCGAAAAAGTTGGATTAAAAAATTTATCAGATGGAGCTGCAAATTATTTTTTTAAATTACTAGATATTATTGATAAGTATGATATTAAGATATTTCTTGTGATATTCAATAAATTTGAATATGTTATCAATAAGAGTGTGGAGATAGACTTAAATAGATTGTCAAAAAAAATAAAGTGTACTCTTGAAGAGGATAAGGAAATAAAGTATTCATTCGCAAAATATTTTGAAAACCATTATAGCGATAGATTATGTAATGCTCTTTTTAAGGAAAAGGATTCACAGACAAATTATAGGATAAAAAAAGCCATACATGATATGAATAAAGGATTGAAAAACCACAAACTAAAAGATTATGAATATATAGTAGGTAAAAATCTATATTCACTGATAGATGATGGTATTGTTAGCTTTAATACAAAGGGAAGTTATAAGTGGGATTATACTTTTGAGAGTAAAGTGTTCTTGGACTTGATGAATCAGGATGATAATAGAAAGATAACAATTTCTTTTGATAAAGGAACTAGAGTGAGTGCGGTTTTCAAAGAACAGTTGATTTCAAGAAATATAGAAAATATAGAAGTTACTGAGGATATAGAATCAAAAGAGGATATATTTATTAGATTCTCTGATTATTTTGCTACTTTTTTTGGGAAATTATCTAGATCATATTCAAATTCATTTAAGTTAAAAGATTTCGAAACGGGCAAAAAAAATTATAGTACAGTTGAATCCATTCCTCAAAGCTGGTTTGCACTAGATGAAACACAATTTTATCTAGCAAAAAGAATAGGAGAATTAATTAATAAAGGTTCAGTAATTTTGTTGCACGGTATTTTAGCAGATACTCCAATTGGTTTAAAAAATTATTTTCAGTTTATCTCTGATTTTAAAGAGTTTAGTGATTATCAAGCAGTAGATAATGTGAAATTGAGTCAATTGAATAATCAGAGATTATCAGAAACATGGAATACTAGTTATTCAAAACAAGGAATATTTTTTTCACCATATGATGCAACATATGGAGCTTTAAGCGAAAATTTTGGAAAGTCTTAGTAGATTAACCAATTATAGTGTTGAAATATTAAAATGAGACAATTAAAAATAAGATTTAAAAAATATAATGATGTTTGGGAAAATGTTAAGTTAACAGAAATAGCACCCATTGTAATGGGGCAATCACCTGATAGTAAAAACTATACTGATAATCCGAATGATTATATATTAGTACAAGGTAATGCAGATATGCAGAATGGTAGGGTTGTCCCAAGAGTCTGGACAACACAGATTACAAAGTTAGCCGAAAAAGGTGATCTAATTTTAAGTGTTCGAGCACCCGTTGGAGATATAGGTAAGACAGACTACAATGTTGTTTTAGGTCGTGGAGTAGCAGCGATAAAAGGAAATGAGTTTTTGTTTCAACTATTAACAAAAATGAAACAATATCACTATTGGGCAAAATTCTCTACGGGATCAACTTTTGAGAGTATTAATTCAAATGACATAAAATCAGCTGAAATTTATTTGCCTAGTATAGAAGAACAATCCGCTATCGGCTCCCTTTTCCGTACCCTCGATGACCTTTTGGCTAACTACAAGGACAATCTCGCCAACTACCAATCTCTCAAGACGACCATGCTCTCCAAGATGTTTCCAAAAGCTGGACAGACAGTTCCTGAGATACGTTTGGATGGATTTGAAGGTGAATGGGAAAAAGTGAGGTTGAAAGATGTAACTGAGAGTATCGAATACGGATTAAATGCCTCAGCTAAGGAATTTGATGGAGAAAATAAATATATTCGTATAACTGATATTGATGATGTTTCTCGTAAATTTAAAGAAGATAGTCTAACATCTCCAAACATTAACGTAAGTGAATGTGACAACTATCTATTGTGCGAGAAAGATATATTATTTGCTCGTACTGGTGCTAGCGTTGGGAAAACGTATCTTTATGACATGAAAGATGGTAAAGTTTATTTTGCCGGTTTCTTGATTCGTGCTCGAATAAAAGAAAAATTTGATTCAAAGTTTATTTTTCAAAATACATTGACTAATAGATTCACACAGTATGTAAAAGTAATTTCTCAAAGATCGGGACAACCAGGAGTTAATGGGAAGGAGTATGGGGAATATGAGTTGTTTTTACCAAAATATAGAGAACAACAAGCCATCGGTGCCTATTTCTCTAATCTTGACAACCTCATCACTGCGCACCAAGAAAAAATTTCACAGCTCGAAACACTCAAAAAGAAACTCTTGCAAGATATGTTTATCTAACCTTCAAAATACTCCTTATCAGTACCCATCAGCACACCATTTTTCGAATAGTATAAGTGAGTCCCTTTGATCCTTTCAAAGGGTGTTCCTTAGTAGTTAATAACTTAAAAGTATTTACTTTTAATAACTTTAGAGTTATAATAAATTCGAGAAGAGGTTGCTTTGTGCACGCTATTTATTTTTATAAGGACAAACAGGGGAATCAACCGGTCTTGGACTACATGAGGGAGTTAGCTTGTCGCGATAACAAGGACAGCCGAATCAAACTCAACAAGCTCAACGACTATATTGAACTTTTGAGCCAGCATGGAACTCGTGCTGGCCAACCCTACATCAAGCATTTGGATGCGGAGATCTGGGAGTTGAGACCCTTGCGGGATCGGATTTTATTCGTGGCTTGGTTGGATGGGAGCTTTGTCTTACTGCATCATTTTGTCAAAAAGACACAAAAGACACCTAAACGAGAGATCGAGAAAGCCAAGCGGGAGTTGCAAGATTTGAAGGAAAGAGGGCTAAGAGATGAAGAATAGTGCCATCGGTAGCAATTGGAAAGATGTGAGAGCAGAGCTCTTCACCAAGGAAGAAATCTTGGAAAGTGATCTGCGGGTCGCGATTATGACAGAGCTGATTGAGGCTCGGCATGAAAAGGGCATTAGCCAAAAGAAACTAGAAGAACTTAGTGGGGTCAGTCAACCGGTCATCGCTCGGATGGAGACAGGAAAGACCAGTCCTCAATTGGACACTGTCTTAAAAGTCTTAGCCAGTCTGGGCAAGACCCTCGCTGTCGTCCCACTTGAGCAAGAAAAGGTCTAAAAGAAATCAGAAAGAATTACTATGGAAACAACACAAACGTCCCAGTCGCTTTATCAAGCTCTGTGGAACTCAGCGGATGTGCTCCGCTCTAAGATGGATGCCAACGATTACAAGTCATATCTCTTGGGTATGGTCTTTTACAAGTATTTGTCGGACAAGATGCTCTTTTTCGTGGCAGAGACCATGGAGAAGGAGACAGAAAGCTTGGAAGAGGCACTGGCGGTCTATCGTAGATACTACGAGGATGAGGAGACTCATGAGGACCTCTTGGCAGTCATCACTGATGAGATGAGCTATGCCATTCATCCTGACTTAACCTTTACGGCCTTGGTAGAGCGAGTGAATGATGGAAGTTTTCAGCTAGAGGACTTGGCCCAGGGCTTCCGTGATATTGAACAGAGTGACGAGCTCTATGAAAACCTTTTTGAAGATATCGATCTCTACTCTAAGAAACTTGGTGCGACTCCACAAAAGCAAAACCAGACTGTTGCGGCTGTGATGAAAGAGTTGGCTGTCTTAGATGTGGCAGGTCATGCTGGTGACATGCTTGGTGATGCTTACGAGTACTTGATTGGTCAGTTTGCGACGGATTCGGGTAAAAAAGCTGGTGAGTTCTATACACCGCAACCTGTTGCCAAACTCATGACCCAGATTGCCTTTTTAGGACGTGAGGATAAGCAAGGCTTTACCCTTTACGATGCGACTATGGGGTCAGGATCGCTCTTGCTTAATGCAAAACGCTATTCACGTCAACCACAGACAGTGGTTTACTTTGGTCAAGAGTTGAATACCTCAACCTATAACCTGGCACGTATGAACATGATTCTACATGGTGTGCCGATTGAAAATCAGTTTTTACACAACGCTGATACCTTGGATGAGGATTGGCCAACCCAAGAGCCGACTAACTTTGACGGTGTTCTCATGAATCCACCTTATTCAGCCAAGTGGTCTGCTAGCTCAGGATTCATGGATGATCCTCGATTCTCACCATTTGGGAAACTAGCACCTAAGTCTAAGGCTGATTTTGCCTTCCTCTTGCACGGCTACTATCACTTGAAACAAGACAATGGTGTCATGGCTATCGTTCTACCTCATGGGGTGCTCTTCCGTGGTAATGCTGAAGGGACTATTCGTAAGGCTTTGTTAGAAGAAGGAGCCATTGATACGGTTATCGGTCTGCCTGCTAATATTTTCTTTAACACCAGTATTCCAACGACGGTTATCATTCTCAAAAAGAACCGCACCAATCGTGATGTTTACTTTATCGATGCCTCTAAGGAGTTTGATAAGGGGAAAAATCAGAACATCATGACAGATGCCCATATTGAGAAGATTCTTGATGCTTATAAGAGCCGTGAGGATATGGACAAGTTCGCTCATCTGGCTAGCTTTGAAGAGATTGTGGAAAATGACTACAACCTTAATATTCCTCGCTATGTGGATACCTTTGAGGAAGAAGAAGTGGAGCCCTTGACCGAGATTGTGGCTAAGATTAATCAGACCAATTTGACGATCGAAAGTCAGACAGCATCCCTTCTTGATATGCTTGGTCAGCTTCATGGAACCACACCAGAAGCAGACGAAGAACTCAAAAAATTTGTCGAAGCATTTAAGGGGTAATTGCATCTTTCATTTACTTTTTCCGAATAATAGAAGTAGAGGGGCCAACCTTCTATTTTTTCTTAAGGAGAGGTAAATGGAAAAAAGACACAAGCATGTCTCACCGACCTTGGATATCATGGCTAAGAAGATTTTTAGTCTGCCTGAGGTGACGGTGGCTTTCATTCGAGATATTTTGGATTTGGATGTTGTGGATGCTCAGATTTTGGAGGGGACACAGCTTCATAAAAAGGACTTTGAGGAGGATGAGCTTTTCTCAACGTCAGTGGATGTTCGGGCTAAGTTGAATGATGGAACTGAGGTCATTATTGAAATTCAGGTGCGTAAGCAGCATTATTTTCTCAATCGTTTTCATTATTATTTGGCTAATCAGCTGGTGGAAAATGTGCAACAATTACGTCAACAAGGACAGACGCATAAGATGTATGAGCAGATGGAGCCAGTCTATGGCATAGCTATCTTGGAGAAGACCTTGTTGCCAGATGAGGAGTCCCCGATTAATACTTATTGGATGGCCAATAGTCGGACGGGCAAACTTTTGAATTCTTACTATAAGGACGGTAAACGTCAGAACCTTCTTCAGATTGCCTTTTTAGAGTTGGATAAGTATAATAAAGGTAAACATATTACGGATGAAGGGCGGCAGTGGCTAGAGTTTTTTGGAAATCTTCCATTTTCTAAGGAACCTAGTCAAGCGGTCACGCATGCCGATTCATTACTGGATTCATCTAGCTGGACACAGGAGGAAAAGGCGATGATTGATGAACGCATACGTATTCAAGAAAATTATGACATGACTATGGAAACAGCTATCGATGAAGCACGTGAAGAAGGCATAGAGAAAGGGTTAGAGCAGGGACTAGAACAAGGCTTGGAGCGAGGTCGCCATGAGGGACAACTAGAACTGATTCGTAAGATGCTGTCAAAAGGTCTCTCTCTAGAAGTTGTGTCAGATGTGACTGGTCTATCGCTTGAAGAATTAGAGGCATTGTTATCGTAAGAGCCAACCGATAGGAGGAAAAGGCGATGATTGATGAACGCATACGTATTCAAGAAAATTATGACATGACTATGGAAACAGCTATCGATGAAGCGCGTGAAGAAGGTTTGGAGAAAGGGTTAGAACGAGGCCGTCATGAGGAGCGTCTAGAACTGATTCGCAAGATGCTGTCAAAAGGCCTTTCACTAGAGGTAGTATCAGATGTGACTGGTCTATCGCTTGAGGAACTAGAGGCATTGTTATCTTAAAATCAGTTGATTTAATCATTTTTTGAAAAGTCAGAGGCAGTTTTTGTCTCTTTTTTATTTTTGGGTATTTAACATTTGTAATACTAAAACATTCGGAAAATAATACTTTGAATCATAAAATTAAAAAAGACTGTCAAACGTTTGACAGAAATCTGAGAAAACAGATTTAAAACAATTTGATTGTTATAGCCGATAAATCTTGCTAAATAAGGATTGGAGGGAAATTAGATGTTTGTCTTTTTTACACGTGAAAGAAATTACCTTTTTGTGCGACATTTTTAGACTATAATTTAGAAATGAATGACTGAACTTTCTAATATGACAATTTTGTTAAGGCCTTGTTAAACTGGATTACTTAGCCTTTTATTTTGTTTTCTCATCCCTTATAATTTACTTTGGTTTGTTTTTAATAAGAAAAACAACAGTATTATTAACATTTTTTAATATGAAGGGATCTTTATTTTCTTTCAAAGGACGGCTTGGTCGTAAGATAGAGAGATTGTGAAAAAAGTATCAGGAGAATAGACTTGTTTAAAGAAAGAAAAACGAAACCAAAGTACAGTATCCGTAAATATTCCATTGGGGCAGCATCAGCCTTGATTGGGTTCATGGCTCTTGCCAATGGGCAAGCAACTCAGGCTGATGAGGCACAATCGATTAGTGAGTTGACTGATGCCTCAAATCAGGCACAGACACCTCATACAGCCTCAACGGCCCAATTGGCGACTTCAGAGCCAGCGTCAGCAGAGACAGTGCAAGCGTTGCAACCTGCCAATATTGCTCCAGTTCAACCTCAGGTAACAACTGTTCAAGCAGCTGAACAGACTCCTACCATTAATCAATTGGTTGAGGCAAGCAACCCACAAACTCAAGAAACCTCAGCAAACGTTTTAACCAATGCGACTGATGATCAAACTCAAGGCAAGGAGTATAGCACAGATGCCTACGGTGCCAAAATGCCTTACACGACTCATGAAGCAGAAAATGCGACTGTTGAAAATGGTGCTACAATCCAACAGTCAACGGATATGGAATCTACGGCTGTGGAAGCGACTAATCAAACTTATGTCGAGCTTCCTAAAAAATATGCGGCAGTGACTTTCAATGTTACTGAGCCAGCCAATGCTTTGAATGTGCGTTATACAATACCTGATGGTGCGTCAGGTCAGTTGGATGTTCAGGTTAATGGATCAAGCGTTGGTAATCTTGATTTGTCATCTCATTCAGCATGGCAGTACCTTAAAGGTGACCATGAGTATGATCAAGACATCGATGGCTCAAGTGCACGTTTTCGTTTTGATGAGACACGTCTCCTCCTCAAGGATATCCAATTAAAATCTGGTGATAAGATTTCTCTCGTTAAGAAGAAGGATGACAATGTCCCTTATGGTATTGATTTTATTGAGCTAGAACAGGCTCCAGCGCCAGTTGCCCAAAGTGAAAATAGTATCAGTATCGTGGATAAGGGCGCATCTGCTAATGATGATAGTGACGACACAGCTGCCCTACTTGCAGCTGTTGAAGAAGCTAAAGCCAGTGGAAAATCTGTCTATATTCCAGAAGGACGTTTCAATTTTGACAAACAAGTTAATATCGAAGCGGATAATCTAAAAATTTCAGGTGCCGGTGTTTGGCATACGCAACTACACTTCACAAGTGACAAACGCTATGGTGGTGGTATTGTCTTTGGTCATAACAGTAATGGTATTGAGTTGAGCAATCTCTATATGGATTCCAACTTGACTTCTCGTTACAATGAGGATGCACAGTACAAGGCTATTTCGGGAACACTTGGTAAGGATTCTAAAATTCACGATATCTGGGTTCAGCATTTTGAAGTCGGTATGTGGATTGGAGACTACGACCAAACGGGGAATATGAAGTATACGGACGGTCTTGTTGTTGAAAACGCTCGTATCCGTAATAACTTGGCCGATGGGATTAACTTTGCTCAAGGAACCAAGAATTCAACGGTTAAAAACTCTAACATCCGTGGGAATGGTGATGATGGTTTTGCTATCTGGTCAAGTATTTCAGATGGGACAAATGCCGCAGCCGAGGAAAATAATAAATTCCTCAACAACACCATTGAATCAGGCTGGCGTGCGGCTGGTATCGGTATTTTTGGTGGTAAGGGTCATGAAATCTCAGGAAACCTCATCAAGGACGTCTTTGCTGGAGCAGGTATCCGTGTAAACACAGTCTTTGCAGGCCACAATTTTGACCTCAATGATTCTGGAATTAAGATTCATGACAATACCATTCTACGTTCAGGGACAACTAATGACCTCTATAACCTCCATCGTGGTGCCATTGATTTCCAACAAGTTCGTGGAACAATCAAGAATGTTGATATCTACGATAATAAGCTATTGAATACCTTGGCTGAGCCGGTGATCACCAAAAACTTTGAGATGGGTGACAATGGTAATGGAGAAATCCGTTTATCAAATAATACGATTGACAATAAGGCGACGATTGTTGGAGCTGTTTCAACAGTTTCTCCAACAAAGCCTGAGCCAAAGCCAGTCAATAATCCAGTCTCTGAGACTTTAGCATCAGAAACACCAAAGAGTGAAGCAGGATCAAGCACCGCAGTTTCCGAAGCATCCAATATTGAAGTAGTCTCCGAAACTTCGGCATCAGAAACACCAAAAAGTGAAGCAGGGTCAAGCACCCCAGTTTCCGAAGCATCCAATAGTGAAGTAGTTTCCGAGACTTCGGCATCAGAAATAGCAAAGAGTGAAGCAGAATCAAGCACCCCAGTTTCCGAAGCATCAACTAGTGAAGTGGTATCCGAGACTTCAGCATCAGAAACACCAAAGAGTGAAGCAGGATCAAGCACTCCAGTTTCCGAAGCATCAAACAGTGAAGTGGTCTCTGAGACTTCAGTTTCTGAGTCACTAAAGAGTGAAGCAGAATCAAGCACCCCAGTTTCCGAAGTATATAATAGTGAAGTAGTTTCCGAAACACCAAAGAGTGAAGCCAGCTCGACTGCTCCAGCCTCTGAGTCACCAAAGAGTGAGGAAACACCAGTCGCTTCATCTACCAGTCAGGTTGACGTAGTAATTACTTCTGATAGCCCAGAGAAATCTCCAACTTCAGAAAGTACACAAAAGGATCCGATAAGCGAGGTTTCTTCAGAAGTTATTGAAAAAAGTTCAACAAGTCAGGTTGACGTCAAAGTTTTCGAAGCACCAACAACAGCAAGTACATCTGAAGTTGTCAGCATCTCGCCAAATAGTCAGGTCGCTTATAACAATGACCTAAAAACCCCTATAACAAGCAGTCAGCTCGCCTCAGAAGCTATTCGCTTTAATTCTCTGTTGAATGAGAAATCTGTGGATGTGATTGCAAGTAAAGTCATGGCGGTTATGGCATCTGAAACATTAGCCTCAGAAGCGGCATCACTTACAAGCTCTGAAGGTGTAGCCAAAGAGATTAGCAATGATTTGTCAGAATTGGCGGAAAGCAAGAAGGATGAGACACCTAAGAATGTCGCCCGTATTGATAAAACAACTGAGGAAAACCAGGTTGCTAAGGGTTCTGAAAGTCAAGCTAGCACTTCAAAAGAAAAAGGTAAGTCTAATACTACAACGGTCTTCCTTCTTGTCGGAGTTGCTGCGGCACTAAGTATATCTACAGTTTACCTTACAAAACAAGGTAAAAAAGCAGGTAAATAATAGGTAAGAAGCATCCAAGAAAATGGATGTTTCTTGTTTTTTTTAAGCAAGTTCTAAGATGGCTAATATCATTATTCTTTATTTTTAATCATCTACTTTGATTTGGTCCTGTATAATTAAAGTGATAAAAAATTAAGGAGTTAAGATAATGAAAGAAAAAAGAAATAGTAGGATTCGTTTATTTGCTCTTCTTGTTTTAGTATTTACTTTAGGTTTCGGATTTTCAGTAGATACTAGCAAACAATCGGTGACTGTAAGCTCTCAAGTAGCTCAAGCGGATGAGAGCAATGGTATATTAGCTTTTAATGGTCAAAAGCAGTTTGTCATGGAGGAAAAGGACCAGTTAGGACGTGCCCACAGTGCTCATATACAGTTACAAGATAAGGACGAGCCAAAGAATAAACGCCCCGGTAAAATAAAATATGATCCTGTAGGATGGCATAACTATAAGTTTTATTATGGTGATGGTAAATCAAAATCTTGGTTAATGAATCGAGGACATTTGATTGGCTATCAGTTTTCTGGTGTCAATGACGAGGGCAAGAATTTAGTACCTATGACTGCCTGGTTGAACTCTGGAAATTATAAAGGAACCGACGAAGGTAATCAGTCAGGCATGCTTTATTACGAGAATCGCTTGGATAACTGGCTGGCACTCCACCCTAACTATTGGTTAGATTATAAGGTAACAGCTATCTACAGTGGAGACGAGTTGTTGCCTCGTCAAGTGGAACTTCAGTATGTTGGTATCGATAGTTCTGGAAATCTCTTGGAAATTAAACTTGGTGGAGATAAGGAGACTCTTGATAGTCAGGGAGTTACACATGTTGTCTTAGATAACCAATCACCAAATGCAAAAATCAATTATGCAGATGGGACAGCAACAAATACGGTAACTGAACTTACTGAAGCACTATCTGAGCCTAGTTCTGAGAGTTCACAGGTGACTGAACAACCAAGTTCTGAACCAGAGCCTGTGCAACCTATACAAGAAGAGAATAGAACAGTTTATGTGGCGCGTCATGGAACAGCAGATGTTTATTGGTATGACATCAATAGTATGCCTAGCAATACCAACAAAGCAAATGTCGTTACTATGACAGAAGCAGATGCCCTAGCCCAAGGCAAACGACACACGTCTAAAGAGTAATAAAAAAAGCTGGACAAGATGTCCAGTTTTTTTTATAAAACGGCTCACATTTTACCACTTTTATCTGAAAATTTGATATACTGAGACTATCAAAATACTTGTAAGAGAAGTCGTACCGACTCTTTTTAAGTATAAGAAAGGAAACTAAATATGATTTGGATTATTATTGCCATTATTGTTGTTCTTGTGATTTTTGTTATTACAAGTTATAACGGCTTGGTTAAAAGCCGTATGCAAACCAAGGAGGCATGGAGTCAAATTGATGTTCAATTGAAACGTCGTAATGATCTTCTTCCTAACTTGATTGAAACTGTTAAGGGATATGCAAAATATGAAGGTTCAACACTTGAAAAAGTAGCAGAACTTCGTAATCAAGTAGCAGCTGCGACTTCTCCTGCAGAAGCGATGCGTGCCAGTGATGAATTGACTCGTCAGGTTTCTGGAATCTTTGCTGTAGCTGAAAGTTACCCTGATCTTAAGGCTAGTGCCAACTTCAGCCAGCTTCAAGAAGAGTTGACGAACACTGAAAATAAAATTGCCTATTCACGTCAACTTTATAACAGTGTGACAAGTAACTACAATGTGAAATTGGAAACATTCCCAAGCAATGTTATTGCTAAGATGTTTAGCTTTAAGGCTGCTGAATTCCTTGAAACACCAGAAGAAGAAAAAGCTGTGCCTAAGGTTGATTTCAGTGGACTAGGTAACTAATATGTTATTTGATCAAATTGCTCGAAATAAGAGAAAGACTTGGCTTTTGCTCCTGGTCTTTTTCCTCTTGTTGGGCCTTGTTGGTTACGGTGTCGGCTATCTTTGGTTAGGTTCAGGCTTCGGTGGTCTGATTCTTGCTCTAGTTATCGGTTTTATCTATGCCGTTACCATGATTTTCCAATCAACCAATGTCGTTATGGCTATGAATGGTGCACGAGAGGTTGACGAACAAACCGCTCCGAACCTTTATCATGTTGTTGAGGATATGGCTATGGTGGCACAAATACCGATGCCACGTGTCTTTATTGTCGATGATCCTTCAATGAATGCTTTTGCGACTGGATCAAGCCCTAAGAACGCGGCAGTAGCTGCTACAACAGGTCTTCTTGCGGTTATGAATCGTGAGGAACTTGAAGGAGTTATTGGACATGAAGTGAGTCATATTCGCAACTACGATATCCGAATCTCTACCATAGCAGTTGCCTTAGCATCTGCCATTACCATGCTAGCTGGGATGGCTCGTAATATTATGTTCTGGGGTGGAGGCCGTCGTAGAAATGATGATGACCGTAATGGAAGTAGCGGTTTGGAAATTATTCTTCTCATTATTTCTTTGATTGCCATTATTCTGGCGCCTTTGGCAGCTACCTTGGTTCAGCTGGCTATTTCACGTCAGCGTGAATTTTTAGCTGATGCTTCTAGCGTCGAATTGACACGTAACCCACAAGGTATGATTAACGCTCTGCTTAAACTTGATAATAGTACGCCAATGCAACATCATGTGGATGATGCGAGCGCAGCTCTCTATATCAATGATCCTAAAAAGGAATCTGGTTTGCAGAAGCTCTTTTATACTCACCCACCAATTTCAGAACGGGTGGAACGCTTGAAACAAATGTAAAAAAAGTGAGACTGATGACATTCTAAGGGTGTCTATCAGCCTCGCTTTTTTAGTTTGCTTCAATATAAAGGTTGCTAGCAACAGTTTCTGGAATTTGAATTTCTTTTCCATCAATATTCAGGCGGTATAGTAGTGTAAAAGGGTCAAAGCCTTTCAAGGTAAAAGTTACTCCAATTTTAAGACCGACAGTTTCCAAATAATGGAGTAAATCAATTTGATCCTGAACTCGACGAAGGACATATTCTCCAGGAGCAAGGTCTTGTGTAAAAGTCTGGTTGTAGATTTCCTCTATGAGCTGACCTGACTTGGGGATTTGCCCACCGTGTGGACAGGTTTGAGGGTAATTGAGTAGGCGGTCAAGCGCATCGATGAAGTGATCAGAGACAGTATGCTCTAAAATTTCAGCCTCTTGATGAATTTGATCACAAGTGTATTGCAAGTGGTCCACCAAAAAGACTTCGATGAGGCGATGTTTCCGATAGAGTTCAGCGACATTGATTTTACCAGTTTTCGTTAGAAGATAGCCCTTGACTTTGTCTTTGATGATGAGGTCTTCTGAAATCAATTTCTTAATCATTTCCGTCACAGCAGGTGGAGACACCTGCATACGGTTTGCGATTTCCTTATTGCTTATTTTGCCTTCTTCAGTACCAATCTCATAGATACATTTGAGGTAGTCTTCTTTGTTAGGTGTCATTTCTCTTCCTTTGAAAATAGTCTCACCTTAGTATAACAGATTTATCATAAGAATACAGAATGTTTCTTAGATAAGATTTTTACTGATTCAAGCCTTGGGTGATTTTATCCAGATTATATTTCATCATGTTGTAGTAGCTGTCACCGTTTTGTCCTTTTTCAGCAATAGAATCTGTAAAGATCTTTGCATAGATAGGAATATTGGTATCCTTAGATACTGTTTTCATAGGGCGTTCATCGACACTAGATTCGACAAAGAGAGCTGGTACCTTTGTTTGACGTAGTTTTTCCACGAGTGTTTTGATTTGGTCTGGTGTGCCTTCTTCTTCTGTATTGATTTCCCAGATGTAGGCAGATGGTACGCCATAGGCTTTTGAGAAGTATTTGAAGCATCCTTCACTAGTGACAATCAGTTTTTTCTCATCGGGAATCTTGTTAAATGTCTCTTTAGCTTCTTGGTCCAGTTTACTAAGTTTGTCAGTATAGGATTTTAGATTCTTTTCGTAGTAGGTCTTGTTTTTAGGGTCCTTAGCAATCAGTTGCTTGGCAATATTTTGAGCATAAATAATCCCATTTTCCAGATTAAGCCAAGCGTGGGGATCTTCCTTACCTTTTTCTGATTGACCTTCAAGGTAAATTACCTCAACACCATCACTAACTGCAAAATAATCTTTATTTTCTGTCTTATGAGCATTCTTGACTAACTTAGTAAACCAAGCATTTCCACCAGTTTCTAAATTGATGCCGTTGTAAAAAATTAAGTCAGCTTGTGAGGTCTTCTTTACATCATCAGGAAGAGGTTCGTATTCGTGAGGATCCTTACCAACGGGGACAATAGAGTGGAGAGTGATTTTATCTCCAGCAATATTTTTGGTGATATCGGCAATAATGGAATTGGTCGTAACGACTCGTAATTTATCCATGTTACTGCCTTGTTTATTGGTACAAGCTGTTAGAGTAACTACCGCTAAAAGTAGTAGTACTATTGTTGATAGTATTTTTTTCATATTATTTTCATCCTATTTTTTATTGTTTAGAAGTTTTATTCATGCCACTTTGTTTTGGGGCGATGAAAAAGCTGATGAGAAAGAGTAGAGCAGACGTTAATACAATGCTCGAACCAGCTGCAATATTAAAACTATAGCCGATAAAAAGACCTAGAACAGATGCCAGAGCCCCCAATCCTGATGAGAGAAGAATCATTGTTTTTAGGCTATGAACATAAAGGTAGGCAGTGGCAGCCGGTGTAATTAAAAGTGCCACAATAAGAATAGTGCCAACACTCTGCATGGCAGTTACAGAAACCAAGGTTAGAATAACCATAAGTAAGTAGTGGTAGAAGGTGACCTTAACTCCCATAGACTTGGCCAAAATTGGATCAAAGGATGTTAGGAGTAGAGGGCGAAAGAAGATTGTAATAGTTGCTAGTACGAGAAGTGAAACGATAATCGTTATCCACATATCCATGTCTTGTACAGCTAGAATATTCCCGAAGAGAATATGAAAGAGATCTGTGGAACTATTAGCAACACCGATGAGAATAATACCGAGAGCTAGAAAGCTCGAAAAGGTAATCCCAATTGCCGTGTCACTCTTAATAATGGAATTGCTTTTGATATAGGTAATCATTGTAGAAGCTAAAAGTCCAAAGATGATGGCTCCTATGAAAAAGTTAATACCCAAGATAAAGGAAATGGCTACCCCAGGTAGAACCGCATGTGAAATTGCATCACCCATAAGTGACATCCCTCTTAGAATAATAAAACAACCAACAGCACCCCCGACAATTCCAATAACTAAAGCCGTTATAAGAGCATTTTGTAAGAAGTGGAAATTTAGCAAACCATCAATAAATTCAGAAATCATTTACATCTCCTTTATAAAATAAACTGTTACCGTAGGTTTTACGGAGATTATCCTCATTAAAAATAAGATTAGTAGGCCCACTAGCAATCAGTTTACGATTTAGGAGGATAACTTGGTCAAAATAATGAGGAACTTTGCTCAAATCATGGTGGACAATAAGAATAAGCTTACCTTTGTCCCTAAGTTCTCTCAAGGTGTTCATGATAATATCTTCGCTAACGGAGTCAATCCCTACAAAGGGTTCATCTAATAAAATAATATCAGCCTCTTGTACAAGACAACGAGCGATTAGAACACGTTGAAATTGACCTCCTGATAATTGGCTTATTTGTCGATGAGCCAAATCATTTAGACCGAGTAGTGTTAAAGCATCTGTGACCTTAGACCAATCACTCTTAGATAGACGTTTAAAGAACTTGGTTTTGGGATAGAGTCCTAGAGAGATGCACTCTCTGACAGTAATCGGAAAGTTAAAATCAATATCAGCCTTCTGTGCAACATAGGAAATACGATTCAATTGCTGATGAATAGGTTGTTTATTGAAAAGGATTTTTCCAGAGTGAGGAATAATACCAATTAATGCTTTAATTAGAGTTGATTTACCAGCACCATTTGGTCCAATAATTCCAGTAATACTAGGTCCCTCCAAGTTTAAGGTGATATTATCCAGAGCTAATGTCTGTTGATAAGACACATTAATATTTTCAATTTGAATCATTAGCTACCTCCTTGAGTTTAATATACTTTAAAATAATAATTAAGTCAAGTTAACTTATGTAATTAATTGAACTTAATTTTTATCATTGTCAAGATGACAGAGGATAGTGAATGAGAGTACATTTTTTATATCAAATATTCAGCCTGATCAAACTGTTTGATATTTGGGAGAGGCTACAAGGAACATTATTTTTACAATTTGTACGATTTCACTCTGTATTTCAAGAAATCTTTAGTTTTTATTTTTTAAAACTAGTCATATTTCCTTATTTCTGGCATAATAGATATATGAAACTAACGATTCAACGAATGGCTCGAATTGCCATTCTGTCAGCTCTGGCGGTAGGATTGCGGTCAGCATTTATAGGATTGCCAAATATTCAGCCTATTACAGCTATGTTTTTTGTGGCTGTTCTTTATTTGGGTTTGCTTGATGGTCTATTGATTATGGCTTTAACCATGTCCATCTCAGGATTCATCTTTGGTTTTGGTCCTTGGGTCTTTAATCAGATTCTGGCCTTCGGCGTCTTGATGGCTTTTTGGAGTTTGATTGCACCTAGGTTATCACTTGTCTGGCAGATTGCTTTGGTAACTCTTTTGTCCTTTTTCTATGGAGTTCTCCTTGATTACGGGTATGGCCTTCTATTTAAAAGTGGGATTACCTTTGTTATTTCTGGTCTACTTTACGACACCTATCATGCAGTATCGACACTTCTATTTTATCCATTCATCCAGTCTATTTTTAGGAGGTTTTTGAAATGAAAAAATTATTAACCTATCTCTTTCTCGCTTTATCAATTGTTACCCTAGCAGCCTGCGGAAAAAATGAGGCAGCTAAACTTACTAGTAGCACAAACAATCATCAGTCTAAGGTTCAAGGTCAGGTGACTTTGATTTTGAAAACGGAAAAGGAAAGTAAGAAAAAATCAGTAGAAATCCAAAAAGGGGATACAGTGCTTGATGTCTTGGAAGAGGTATATCCTGTTCAAGAAAATGATGGCTTCATCACTGAGATTGATGGTATTTCTCAAGATAAAGATAAGGGCATCTATTGGATGTTTGATGTTAATGGGAAACTTGGTGAAAAAGCAGCCAACCAACTTAAGGTTGAAGATGGCGATGAAATCAAATTCTATCAAAAAAAGTATAATTAAGATTCTGAACTCTGTTTCAGAGTCTTTTTTTTTATAAAGTTCGGAAATAGACTTAAATAATTGTTTGAAAAAGTCGGAAAATTGCAAAATCACTGACGATTTAAAGGAAAATAGTTTACTTTTGTTTTAAAAGTGATATGATAAAAGGGTACTACATAAAGTAAGGAGAATACGGTTTGGCTTTTAACAAATTGGAAAGCAGTAACAACCAGGAAATCATCTCTGAAGAAGTTGGTATCTTGAAAGAATTGTTGGATGATGCAACACGAGGCATGGCTGGAGAGCAAGGTCTCACAACTATCCAACATTTGGTTGAACTTTATGATGAAGGTGACTATGTGGCCCTTACACAAGCCATTTCAGAAATGACGAATGACGATATGGTCGTTGCATCACGTTATTTCTCTTTGTTACCTCTCTTGATTAATATCTCTGAGGACGTGGATTTGGCTTATGAAGTCAACCACAAGAACAATATTGATGAATCTTATCTAGGTAAGTTGTCTGAAACCTTTGATGTTGTCGCTGAAAGTGATAATGCACGTGACATTCTTGAACATGTCAATGTCGTGCCAGTTTTGACAGCTCACCCAACTCAGGTTCAACGTAAAACTATGCTTGAATTGACTAACCACATTCACGAACTTCTCCGTAAGCATCGTGATGTTAAGGCTGGTCTTATTAACAAGGATAAATGGTATGCTGATTTGCGTCGTTATGTAGAAATTATGATGCAAACAGATATCATTCGTGAGAAAAAACTTAAGGTTAAAAATGAAATCACTAACGTTATGGAGTATTACAACTCCTCATTGATTAAGGCGATTACAAACTTATCGCATGAATTCAAACGTTTAGCGGTTGAAAAAGGTATTGAACTTGACAATCCAACACCTATTACTATGGGTATGTGGATTGGTGGTGACCGTGACGGGAACCCATTTGTAACAGCAGAAACTCTTAAACTTTCTGCAACATTGCAAAGTGAAGTTATCCTCAACTACTATATCGAAAAAGTTGATAATCTTTATCGTTCATTCTCCCTTTCATCACGCTTGACTGAGGTTTCAGATACAGTAGCAGAGATGGCGAAACATTCTCCAGATACATCTGTTTATCGTGAAAATGAACCTTACCGTCGTGCTTTCAGTTACATCCAGTCTAAGTTGATTCAAACACTTCTTTTCTTTAAAAAAGGAAACTTCAGCAAGGAAAGAGTTGCTCAACGTCTTTCTGAAAATGTTCGTCTGGGTTCAGCTTCAACAGGTGAAGTAGTAGCTGATTACGTGCAACAACGTCTCAGTCAAAGTCTTCAAGCCGTCTCACAACAAACAGCAGAATTCTACGAAACAGCAGATGCCTTCCATGATGATCTTTTGGCAATCAAAAATTCACTTCTTGAAAACGACGATGCTGTCTTGATTTCAGGTGATTTCGAAGAGCTTCTTCAAGCTGTAGAAGTCTTTGGTTTCTATCTTGCTACAATCGATATGCGTCAAGATTCAAGTGTTCATGAAGCATGTGTAGCAGAGTTGCTTAAATCTGCAAATATTGTTGATAACTATAGTGAATTAACAGAGGTTGAAAAAGTTGCGGTTCTTCTTAAAGAATTGCAAGAAGATCCTCGTACCTTGTCATCAACTAATGTGCCTAAGTCTGAAACACTTGAAAAAGAATTGGCAATCTTCCGCACTGCTCGTCTTTTGAAAGACTATATCGGTGAAGATGTCATCAAACAACATATCATCTCTCACACTGAGAGCGTTTCTGATATGTTTGAGTTGGCTATCCTTCTTAAAGAAGTTGGCTTGGTTGATACAGAACGTGCGCGTGTCCAAATCGTTCCACTTTTTGAAACTATCGAAGACTTGGAAAACTCTAATGATATCATGAAACAATATCTTGGTTATGATATCGTTAAACGTTGGATCAAGAATAGCAACAACTACCAAGAAATCATGTTGGGTTACTCAGATTCTAACAAAGATGGTGGTTACTTGTCTTCAGGTTGGACGCTTTACAAAGCTCAAAACGAATTGACTAAGATTGGTGAAGAGCGTGGCATTAAGATTACCTTCTTCCATGGCCGTGGTGGTACTGTCGGTCGTGGTGGTGGCCCATCATACGATGCTATTACGTCTCAACCATTTGGTACCATTAAAGACCGTATTCGTTTGACTGAACAAGGTGAAGTTATCGGTAATAAATATGGTAATAAGGATGCTGCCTACTACAATCTTGAAATGCTTGTTTCAGCTGCCCTTGACCGTATGGTAACACGTCAAATTGCGGACCCAGATGAATTGGTTGATTTCCGTGAAATTATGGACGGTATTGTTAATGATTCTAATGTTATCTATCGTGATCTTGTCTTTGGAAACGAACATTTCTATGATTACTTCTTTGAAGCAAGCCCTATTAAAGAAGTGTCAAGCTTGAATATCGGTTCTCGTCCAGCAGCTCGTAAGACTATTACTGAGATTTCTGGTCTTCGTGCGATTCCTTGGGTATTCTCATGGTCACAAAACCGTATCATGTTCCCAGGTTGGTATGGTGTGGGTTCTGCCTTTAATCGCTTTATCCAAGCTGAAGAAGGCAACCTTGAGAAACTTCAACATATGTTTGAAACATGGCCATTCTTCCGTTCACTTTTGTCAAACGTGGACATGGTGCTTTCAAAATCAGACATGAATATCGCCTTCCACTATGCACAATTGGCAGAGAGTGAAGAAGTACGTAGTGTCTTCAATATTATTTTGGATGAGTGGCAGTTGACTAAGGATGTTATTCTTGCTATTGAAAAACATGATGGCTTCCTTGATGAAAGTCCATCGCTTAAAGCAAGTTTGGACTTCCGTTTGCCATACTTCAATGTCTTGAACTACATCCAAATTGAATTGATTAAACGTCTTCGTAACAATGATTTGACCGATGACGAAATTAGCCTTATTCACATTACCATCAATGGTATTGCAACAGGTCTTCGTAACTCTGGTTAATAAAGTAAAGTTCATCACGTTAGTGGTGGACTTTTTGTTATGGTGAAAATTCTGTTATAATAAAACCATGATTGCTATGGAAACGATTGAAAAGCTGTCCAAAGAAAAGCTCCCCATGATAACGGTCTTGGCGGGCGAGGATTTAGGGCAGTATAGTCAAGCTAAAGAAAAATTTTTAAAACAAATTGGTTTCGATCCCAGTGACTTAACCTTTTCTTATTTTGATATGTCTGAGACTGATTATCAAGATGCTGAGCTCGATTTAGAAAGCATGCCTTTTTTTGCAGATGAAAAGGTGGTCATTTTTGATCATTTCGCGGATATGACTACTGCTAAAAAATCGTATCTGGATGAGAAAGAGTTGAAGCGCCTTGAAAATTATCTTGAGTCTCCTGTTGAAACAACACGTCTTGTCTTGATGTCTGCAGGAAAGCTAGATGGAAAGCGTCGTTTAGTCAAACTTCTCAAACGTGATGCCATGGTGCTTGAAGCCAGTCCCTTAAAAGATGCAGAACTTAGAACCTATTTTCAAAAGCAGGCGCATCAAGAGGGACTTACATTTGACACAGGAGTCTTTGAGGAACTTTTGATTAAGTCAAATTTTGACTTTTCAGATGTTCAAAAAAACTTAGCTTTTCTAAAGGGGTATAAAACGGAAGGAAATATCTCATCGCAAGATATTGCTGATGCTATTCCTAAAAGTTTGCAAGATAATATTTTTGATATGACGCAACTTCTTTTGCGAGGCCAGATTCAGAGTGTTCGTGAATTGGTTCATGATTTACGGCTTCAGGGTGAAGATGAGATTAAGTTGATTGCTGTGATGTTGGGACAATTTCGTACCTATTTACAGGTTAAACTCTTATCTGCTCAAGGCAAAAGTGAGCAGCAAATTGTTTCAAGTCTGTCTGATTGTTTAGGGCGTAAAGTCAATCAATTTCAGGTTCGTTTTGCACTGAGAGATAGTCGTCCTTTGTCAGTAGCGTTCTTAAAAATGACGATTAAGATTTTAGTAGAGACAGATTACCAGATAAAGACAGGAACTTTAGATAAAGATTACTTGTTTGATTTAGCACTTTTAAAAATCGCATCAAACCGCTAGAGATATAGAGTTTTCTTTGATTTTGTAAGCAAAATTTTTGAAAGCTCTACCACTTTACGGTAAAATGAAGAAAAAATGAAAAGAGGACCTTTACTATGGCAATTATCCTTCCAGACCTTCCTTACGCTTACGATGCTTTGGAACCATACATTGATGCTGAAACAATGACTCTTCACCACGATAAACACCACGCAACTTATGTAGCAAATGCTAATGCTGCTCTTGAAAAACACCCAGAAATTGGTGAAGATCTTGAAGCACTTTTGGCTGACGTGGAACAAATTCCAGCAGATATTCGTCAAGCACTTATTAACAATGGTGGTGGACACCTTAATCACGCACTTTTCTGGGAACTCTTGTCTCCTGAAAAACAAGAACCAACTGCAGAAGTAGCAGCTGCTATTAACGAAGCTTTCGGCTCATTTGAAGCCTTCCAAGAAGCTTTCACAGCAGCAGCAACAACTCGTTTTGGTTCAGGTTGGGCATGGCTTGTTGTTAACGCTGAAGGTAAGCTTGAAGTCGTTTCAACAGCTAACCAAGACACCCCTATCTCAGATGGTAAGAAACCAATCTTGGCACTTGATGTTTGGGAACATGCATATTACCTAAACTACCGTAACGTACGTCCAAACTACATCAAAGCTTTCTTTGAAATCATCAACTGGAATAAAGTTGCTGAGCTTTATTCAGCAGCTAAATAAGTTTAAAATTATCCTCACTATTGGGGATAATTTTTTTGTAATATGATTGTAAAATCTCCTTGCTTTTTAGTGAATTATAGCTTAAACTATTATTGTTATGAAAAAAAAGAAAAAACATTCAAGCAAAAAGTATAGTGGAAGCCGCCGAAAAACTAAAGATAAAAAGAAAGATTCGGTAAAACAAGACCTTCAAAAAGACGTCCAAAAAGACACTAAAGATACTAAAAAAGATGTCAAAAAAGGCGCCAAGAAAGACAAGAAAAAATCATCGAAAAAAGATGCTAAAAAGACTTCTAAAAAATCAGTAGAGAAGAAATCTGCTGAGGAATCAGTAGTACCAGTTGAGCACAAGGAAAATGAAGCAAAAACTGAAACCTTGGCACTTAGAAGTAAGCGCTCTAAGAAATCTAAAGCTAAATCAAAATCATCTCGTGATGATAAGAAAGCTTATATTATCTTAGCTTTCCTAGGTGTTTTGGTAATTCTTTTGTTTGTTGCCATGCTTGCTTTAGCAGGACGTGGTAAACAAGTTGGTCACACTGGTGGCCTTGGAAATATCTTCGGATCTAGTTCTAAAGTCACTAAAAAAGAAGACAAAGAAAAAGAGGAAAAGGTAACTCCAACAAATAAATCAGCCGAAGCTAAACAAGCAGTCATGGAAGCAGATGCAGATACTATGTATGGTAATGGCTTGTATTATGATTATGCTAACATGACATTGAACCAAGTAGTTGAAGCATTTATGGCTGACCAAGGTATTGAGTCAAGCCAAATTGCCTTTTCATATAAAAATACCAAGACAAATGAGCAATTCTCTATGAATGATACTCAGCCAATGACTGCAGGATCAACTTATAAATTGCCACTAAACATGCTCGTCATGGATGAGGTTAACAAGGGTAAACTTTCTTTAACTGAACGTTTTGATATTACTAATACTGAGTATGAATATCAGGCTGAGCACGATAGTTATGTTGCTGCTTTCGGTGGTTCGATGACTATTCCAGAGATGCAAGAGTATTCTCTTGTTTACTCTGAGAACACTCCTGCCTATGCTTTGGCGGAACGCCTTGGTGGTATGGAAAAATTCTATGGCATGCTCGATAAATACGGTAAATCAAAAGGTGAAGTGAAGACTATCCAAATGCATGGTAATAAGACGACAACGGATTATTATATCCAAGTTTTGGATTATCTTTGGAAACACCAAGAGGATTATAAAGACATTCTCAAATATTTAGGAGAGTCTTTCCCAGAATATTATTATAAAACATATAATCAAGGATTGACTATTTATCAGAAACCAGGTTATGTTCGTGAAGCACTTAACGTTGATGCTATTGTAATGGAAGATACACCGTATCTTATTGCAATTTATACACGTTACCTAGGAGGTTCTAACGAAGAAACTTCAGAGGTTAATAATGTGGGATTACAACAATTAGAGATGCTCTCTTATGTCATTAATGAGTGGCACCGTGTCAATATGAACTAACAAAGAAAAGCCGAGTTTATCGGCTTTTTTTCTATACAATTGAACAAAAAGTAAGAAGTACTATTCCTAGAAAAAGAAATGGGACAAATGCGATGCATTCTTTAAGATTTCTTCGTAGAAGGAAGTAAGCTAGTCCTAATAGGCAGGCAATTTCGATAATTAGTAGTATTTTTGAAAATGGGAAAATAAGTGAGGCACTTGCTAAGTAGAGAAAATCTCCTTCCCCAATATTTAGATGTTTCATATAAGAAAGGATAGCGAGGATTATACCTAAGGCAAATGTGATGTAGTAGTTGCCCATGAATAAGAGTGGGACTGTTCCAACTATCCAAATCAGAAGCGGATAGGATTTATGTTTCAAATCAAAAATCGACAGACAAAGGCTGAAGTAAAGAAAGTAGGTCACTTCAAGACTTAAAAAGTCATAGAAATATAGCAGGGATATTACTCCACAAAATAGTTCCATAAAGAGGTAACGAAAAGGGATAGGAGTCTGACATGAACGGCATCGAGATCTTAAGAAAAGTTGTGAGAGGATAGGGATCATCTCGAAAAAACGCAGCTGATGCTTGCAATGGCTACAGTGACTTCTAGGGAAAATAATCGACCTCTCAGGAAAACGATCACAAATTAGTCCGATGAATGAACCAAAAGAGGCTCCTAGAAAAAAATAAATAATACTTAACATACCTAATTATTCGAAAAAGAGTGAGAAAAAGCATTTTACTTGCATCTTATTTAGAAATATTCTAAAATAAAAGTATAAATAATAGTAATTCTAAATAAGGAGTATTAATATGGTAGATTCAATTAAAGAAACAATCAATGAAACAGTTAACCAACAAGCTGAAACACCTTCATATACAAAAACTAAAGCAGTTTTGAATCAAGCAGTCGCTGATTTGTCTGTAGCAGCTTCAATTGTTCACCAAGTTCATTGGTATATGCGTGGTCCTGGTTTCCTCTATCTTCATCCAAAAATGGATGAATTGATGGATAGTTTGAATGCTCACCTTGATGTTGTTAGTGAACGTTTGATTACTATTGGTGGGGAACCATACTCAACTTTGGTAGAATTTTCATCTAATTCAGGCTTGACTGAAACTACTGGTACATTTGATAAACCAATGTCTGATCAAATCCAATTATTGGTTGATACATACAAATATTTGTCAGTCTTGTTCCAAGTTGGTTTGGATATCACAGATGAAGAAGGAGATGCTCCTTCAAATGATATCTTCACTGCAGCTAAATCTGAAATTGATAAGACAATCTGGATGTTGACTGCAGAACTTGGACAAGCTCCAGGCTTGAGATAAGCATTTTTGAGTTAAGATGATTGTCAAGAGTTCCTCTAAAAGTGTATAATAGACATAAAATACTTTTAGACGAAGGGAGGCGGCGATATGTCTGAGCATCGACGTAGTCTAGGCGTTTATGAAGATGTCCTGAATCAGTTAAAAGCTAAAGGAATTCGGTTGACGGAATCTCGTAAAGCTGTTATTCGCTATTTGATGATGTCTGATCAACACCCTAGTGCAGATGTGATATATTATGACCTACTCCCTGACAATCCTGGGATGAGTTTGGCGACGGTCTATAACAACCTGAAGGTGTTGGTTGAAGAAGGGATTGTCTCTGAAATCAAGGTTAATAATGATAATACAACCTATTATGATTTTATGGGACATGACCACTTAAACATTGTTTGTGAAAAATGTGGTCACATTACTGACTTAGACTTACCGATTCCGTCTTTCAAGGAAGAGGTAGAATCACAAACTGGATTTCGCATTACTCGTGAACAGATGATTTTACATGGGATTTGCCCGAATTGTCAATAACCTGAGTCTAAATGACTTAGGTCTTTTTTGAAGTATACAATAATCTGTAAAGGTTTTCAAAACTATCTTGTCATGGCAGAAGCTTTTTGCTAAAATATTGCTATGAAAACTTTATATGACGTTCAACAGTTGTTGAAACAGTTTGGCATAGTAGTTTACCTGGGAAAAAGGCTCTATGATATCGAAATGATGAAGATTGAATTAGAAGCCCTCTACCAGAATGGTTTGGTGGACAAGGACAGCTACCTTACTGCTGAAATGATTTTACGACGTGAACATCGCATTGAAATGGAGAAAGAAAATGAGTAAAAAACTCTTGGGAATTGACCTTGGTGGAACAACTGTTAAATTTGGTATTTTGACTTCAGAAGGTGAAGTGCAAGAAAAATGGGCGATTGAAACAAATACGCTTGAAAATGGTCGTCACATCGTCCCTAACATCGTGGAGTCTTTGAAACACCGTTTGGAAATGTACGGACTTACTGCAGAAGATTTCATTGGAATTGGTATGGGTTCTCCAGGAGCTGTTGATCGTGAAAATAAAACGGTTACTGGTGCCTTCAACTTGAACTGGGCAGAAACTCAAGAAGTTGGATCTGTCATCGAAAAAGAACTCGGTATTCCATTTGCCATTGATAATGATGCTAACGTTGCTGCCCTCGGTGAACGTTGGGTTGGTGCTGGTGCTAACAATCCTGATGTTGTCTTTGTGACATTAGGAACAGGAGTTGGTGGTGGCGTTATCGCTGATGGTAACTTGATTCATGGTGTTGGCGGTGCTGGTGGTGAAATTGGCCACATTATCGTTGAGCCTGAAACAGGATTTGAATGTACTTGCGGAAACAAAGGATGCTTGGAAACTGTAGCTTCTGCAACAGGTGTCGTACGTTTGGCACGTCATTTAGCAGAAGGCTATGAAGGTAACTCTTCTATTAAAGCTGCTGTAGATAATGGTGAGCAAGTAACAAGTAAAGATATTTTCGTTGCCGCTGCCGAAGGCGACAAGTTTGCTAATAGCATCGTTGACAAAGTCTCTGAATACCTAGGACTTGCAACAGCAAATATCTCAAATATTCTTAACCCAGATTCAGTTGTAATCGGTGGTGGTGTTTCAGCAGCTGGTGAATTCTTGCGTAGCCGTGTTGAAGGATACTTTACACGTTATGCATTCCCACAAGTTCGCCGTACAACAAAAGTGAAATTAGCAGAGCTTGGAAATGATGCTGGTATCATTGGAGCTGCTAGCCTTGCACTTACAATTGATAACTAATGAATGACAGAAGGTGTGTCTGACCAATTATAGGTGGACAGCACCTTTTTCTTGTTGAAAAACGTTTACAATCAGCTGAGCTCTGCCATTTTGTTGAAAATGTGGTATACTTTAAAAGTTGAAATAAAAATTAAAGAGGAAAAAATGACTAAACTTAGAGAAGATATCCGTAACGTAGCCATCATTGCCCACGTTGACCACGGTAAAACAACACTTGTTGATGAATTGTTGAAACAATCACACACTCTTGATGAGCGTAAAGAGCTTGATGAGCGTGCAATGGACTCAAACGATCTTGAAAAAGAACGTGGAATTACAATTCTTGCCAAAAATACAGCCGTTGCTTATAACGGTACACGTATCAACATCATGGATACACCAGGTCACGCGGACTTCGGTGGAGAAGTTGAACGTATCATGAAAATGGTTGATGGGGTTGTCCTTGTTGTCGATGCCTACGAAGGTACAATGCCTCAAACACGTTTTGTGCTGAAAAAAGCGCTTGAACAAAACTTGACACCTATCGTTGTTGTTAACAAGATTGATAAACCATCAGCTCGTCCTGAAGAAGTTGTTGATGAAGTTCTTGAACTTTTCATCGAGCTTGGTGCGGATGATGATCAGTTGGAATTCCCAGTTGTGTATGCTTCAGCGATTAACGGAACATCATCATTGTCAGATAACCCTGCTGATCAAGAGCACACTATGGCTCCAATCTTTGACACTATTATTGACCACATCCCAGCTCCTGTAGATAACTCAGATGAGCCTCTTCAATTCCAAGTGTCACTTCTTGACTACAATGATTTCGTTGGACGTATCGGTATTGGACGTATCTTCCGTGGAACTGTAAAAGTTGGTGACCAAGTTACCCTTTCAAAACTTGATGGAACAACAAAGAACTTCCGTGTTACAAAACTTTTCGGTTTCTTTGGTTTGGAACGTCGTGAAATTGAAGAAGCAAAAGCTGGTGATTTGATTGCCATCTCAGGTATGGAGGACATCTTCGTTGGTGAAACAATTACACCAACTGATGCTGTTGAACCATTGCCAGTTCTTCGTATTGACGAACCAACACTTCAAATGACTTTCTTGGCTAATAACTCACCATTTGCAGGTCGTGAAGGTAAACACGTGACATCACGTAAGGTTGAAGAGCGTCTCTTGGCAGAGTTGCAAACAGACGTTTCTCTTCGTGTTGATCCAACTGATTCACCAGATAAATGGACTGTCTCAGGTCGTGGTGAATTGCACTTGTCAATCCTTATCGAAACAATGCGTCGTGAAGGATACGAACTTCAAGTATCTCGTCCAGAAGTTATCATCAAAGAAATTGATGGTGTGAAATGTGAGCCATTTGAACGTGTTCAAATTGATACTCCAGAAGAGTACCAAGGTTCTATCATCCAAGCCCTTTCAGAACGTAAAGGTGATATGCTTGATATGCAGATGGTTGGTAACGGTCAAACACGTCTTATCTTCCTCGTACCAGCTCGTGGACTTATTGGATTCTCTACTGAATTCTTGTCTATGACACGTGGTTACGGTATCATGAACCACACCTTCGACCAATACTTGCCAGTTGTTGCTGGTGAAATTGGTGGCCGTCACCGTGGTGCCCTTGTTTCTATCGATACAGGTAAAGCGACAACTTACTCAATCATGCGTATCGAAGAACGTGGTACAATCTTTGTTAACCCAGGTACTGAAGTTTATGAAGGTATGATTGTTGGTGAAAATGCTCGTGAAAATGACCTTGGTGTCAATATCACTACAGCAAAACAAATGACAAACGTGCGTTCAGCAACTAAGGACCAAACGGCTGTTATCAAGACTCCACGTATCTTGACTCTTGAAGAATCACTTGAATTCTTGGATGACGATGAGTACATGGAAGTAACGCCTGAATCTATCCGCTTGCGTAAACAAATTTTGAATAAAGCAGAGCGTGATAAAGCCAATAAACGTAAGAAAAAAGCAGCAGAAGCTGAATAATATATAGAGAGGAGAAGAGATGTTTTATCTGATTGTTGCTATATTGATTGCATCATTCTATTTCTTTATTGCACCAAAGTCGGTAAAAAACACCATGAATCTTCTCTTTGTCATGGCTACCTTAGCATTGCTCCTACTTTTAGCAGTGCTATCAATCATTAAATTCTTCAGTTTACCTGGTGAGTTCTTTGTTACGGTGGGAATGCTTGTATTGAGCTATTTCACCTTGAAAGATTTTTTCGCTATGTCAGAGCTTAATCATGAAAAAGCTGAACATGAAGATAAATAAGTAGCATGAGATTAAAAGTCAATCGAATAGATTGGCTTTTTCTTTTGCCAAGAAGAGGTAACTCCTTGAAATAGCTTGGGATAAAGGGTAAAATGATTATGATACAATTTGAGAGAATGGACGAATTATGAAATCAGTAACACAATTTGAAAATAAAAAAGTTTTGGTCCTTGGTTTGGCTAAATCTGGTGAAGCAGCTGCCCGCCTATTGGCTAAGTTGGGTGCTATTGTCACAGTAAATGATGGGAAACCATTTGAGGAAAATCCATCAGCACAGACGCTTCTTGAAGAAGGGATTAAGGTTGTCTGTGGCGGACATCCTCTTGAACTATTGGATGAAAATTTTGAATTAATGGTGAAAAATCCTGGAATTCGTTATGACAATCCAATGGTAGCTCGTGCACTTGAAAAAGGCATTCCTGTTTGGACTGAAGTGGAATTAGCTTACCTAGTATCTGAAGCACCTATTATCGGTATTACAGGCTCAAATGGTAAGACAACAACGACAACTATGATTGCTGATGTCCTAAACCATGGTGGCAAATCGGGTGTCTTGTCTGGAAATATCGGTTTCCCTGCGTCAGAAGTTGCACAGTCAGTTACTGCTCAAGATACCTTAGTTATGGAATTGTCTTCTTTCCAATTGATGGGGATTGACAGCTCCCATCCACATATTGCTGTGATTACTAACTTGATGCCGACACATATTGACTATCATGGTAGTTTTGAAGAATATGTGGCTGCTAAATGGAATATTCAAAATCAGATGACTGCGGATGATTTTGTTGTTTTGAACTTCAATCAAGATTTAGCTAAGGAATTGGCTACACAAACTAAAGCACAAGTAGTTCCATTCTCAACAGTGGAAAAAGTAGATGGTGCCTATCTTGAAAATGGTGGTCTCTACTTCAAAGGTGAATTGGTGATGCAAGCCGATGAGATTGGCGTTCCTGGTAGTCACAATGTTGAAAATGCCTTGGCAACTATAGCTGTAGCAAAATTGTCAGGTATTTCAAACCAAGCTATCAAGGAAACTCTCGCAAGCTTTGGTGGGGTTAAGCACCGTCTCCAATTCGTTGACACTATCGATGAAGTGAAATTCTATAATGATAGTAAGTCAACAAACATTTTAGCGACACAAAAAGCACTTTCTGGTTTTGATAATAGCAAAGTCATTTTGATTGCCGGTGGTTTGGACCGTGGTAATGAATTTGATGAACTCATTCCTGACATTACTGGTCTTAAGAAAATGGTGATTTTAGGAGAATCAGCTCCCCGTGTCAAACGTGCTGCTGATAAAGCGGGCGTGACTTATCTTGATGCCAAAGATGTGGCAGATGCGACACGTATTGCTTTTGATCAAGCAAGTGCAGGAGATGTTGTCTTGTTGAGCCCTGCAAACGCAAGTTGGGATATGTACAAGAATTTCGAAGTGCGTGGTGACGAATTTATCACAACTGTTGAGCAATTGAAGGGATAGTCTATGGCAAAAGCGAAAAAGATTGTTTTTACCGGTGGTGGAACCGTTGGACATGTGACTTTAAATCTTATCTTAATTCCAAAATTTCTCAAAGATGGATGGGAAGTGCACTATATCGGTGACAAGCACGGGATTGAACATGAGCAGATTGATAAATCTGGCTTAGATGTGACTTTCCATAGTATTGCTACAGGTAAACTACGTCGTTATTTCTCATGGCAAAATATGTTGGATGTCTTTAAAGTTGGTTGGGGGATTCTTCAGTCTATTGCAATTATTGCCAAGATTCGCCCCCAAGCACTCTTTTCAAAGGGTGGATTTGTCTCAGTGCCACCGGTAATTGCTTCTAAATTATTAGGAGTTCCTGTATATGTGCATGAGTCTGACCTTTCTATGGGCTTGGCCAATAAAATTGCCTATAAATTTGCGACTACTATGTTTACGACTTTTGAACAATCAAAAGGATTGGCAAAGACAAAACATGTAGGTGCTATTACAAAGGTAGGAATGGCGACATCTAATCAGTCTGGTGCCCTTGATAAGATTAAAGAACAGTTTGATGACAACTTAAAAACTGTCCTTTTCATTGGTGGTTCAGCTGGTGCAAAGGTATTTAATGATTTTATTAGTAATACTCCACAGCTGACTGAAAAATATAATGTCATTAATATTTCTGGGGACTCTTCATTGAATACCTTAGAACGTCATCTTTATAGAGTTGATTATGTGACAGATTTGTACCAACCTCTTATGGATACGGCAGATTTAGTTGTAACTCGTGGTGGCTCAAATACGATTTTCGAATTGTTGGCTATGAAAAAACTTCATTTAATTATTCCTTTAGGGAAAGAAGCTAGCCGAGGAGACCAACTTGAAAATGCTGCCTATTTTGAACGAAAAGGCTACGCACGTCAATTACAGGAAACAGAATTAAGTTGGGAAACCTTGAATCATGAGCTTGAACAACTTGTTGAACATGCAGAGACTTACAAAGAAGCGATGGCTAAATCTGATGAAATCACTTCTCCTGATGATTTTTATAACCTATTAGTGACTAGTATTTCAAAAAAATAAAGGAATTTCATGGCAAAAAAGGATCAAGAATCACAAGAAAAACAAGTTCTTACAGAGTGGCAGAAGAGAAATCTCGAATTTTTGAGAAAAAAAGAAACCGAAGATTCTGAAGAATTTGCGAATGGAAAGGTCGTTCATTCACAAGAAGCGACTTCAAATGAGAGCCAGCCACCAGTGAAAAAGAAGGTTAAAAAGAAAAAAAAGACCAAAAGGAAGAAACGAAAAAAAGGTAATACAACTAGTAATATTCCAATTGCACAACAAAATCTTGCAGGACTAGTTGTTTTTATCGCTGCACTCCTAATCGTATTTTCACTTTTCTTTATTTCACCTTGGTCAAAACAAAAGGTTCTCACTGTATCAGGAACAAAAAATGCTTTACCAGAAGATGTGAAAGTTGCAAGTGGTATTCTTGATACAGACTATATCACTCATGTCTTTTTCAACCAAGGAAAGGTTGCATCAACTGTTGAAAAAACTAATGTTTGGGTTAAAAAGGCTACAGTTACATATAGTTTTCCAAATCAATTTAATATTGCAGTAAAAGAATACCCAATCGTGGCTTATCGTCAAACTACAAATGGTTATGTTTCTATTCTTCAAAGTGGTAAGACAGGAGGAACAGTTTCAACTAGTAATCTACCTGATAAATTCATCACCTTAAAGATGGATGACGAGAAGAAAATCGAAGAGTTAGTAAAAGAATTAAATAAACTTGATACAAAAATCAAGAATAATATTCAAATTATTAATCTTACGCCTACTAAAGCAACTTCAGATTTACTAACGATTGAGCTGTATGATGGCAATTCCATTCGTGTTCCACTTTCTCAATTAACAGTTAAGCTTCCTTACTACGAGAAAATTAAGAGTCAACTTTCAGATGGAAGTATTGTAGATATGGAAGTTGGACTTTATACAACGACTCCTGAAGTTGAATCATCAAAAACTGATGGGGATAAAAAGAAAGATAAAGATAAGACTGATAAAAAAGAAGAAAATGCAACTTCTGAAGAAGGTCAAGATACTACAACATCAACGGAACAGCATTCTGAAGAAGAAACTATTTCTGAAAATTCAGGTATTCAAACAGAAGAAAATCCACCAGTTGGTCAGGAAACAACTCATCGGACTTCCCCTGCTCAAGGCTAATATTGAATAATAAAAAACGTAAAATGCTGACATTTTACGTTTTTTTATGGTACAATAGTATCCGAATAATTCTGTTTTTATACAGTTTACAAAGATATTGAATGGAAAGATTGAGAGGTCGAGTGAATGGCTAGAGATGGCTTTTTTACAGGATTAGATATAGGAACTAGCTCGATTAAGGTTCTTGTTGCTGAGTTTATTGATGGATCAATGAATGTCATCGGAGTAAGTAATGTTAAGAGTTCTGGTGTGAAAGATGGCATCATTGTTGACATTGACGCTGCAGCGAAATCAATCAAAACAGCTATTGAACAAGCAGAAGAAAAAGCTGGGATTGTTATTGAGCAAGTGAACGTTGGGCTTCCAGCTAATCTTCTTCAAATTGAGCCTACACAAGGTATGATTCCTGTAACAAGTGAATCAAAAGAAATCAAAGATGAAGATGTTGAAAGTGTTGTTCGCTCAGCCTTGACAAAGAGCATTACACCTGAGCGTGAGGTTATCTCACTAGTTCCTGAAGAGTTTATTGTTGATGGCTTCCAAGGAATTCGTGATCCTCGTGGAATGATGGGGATTCGTCTTGAAATGAGAGGTCTCATATACACAGGTCCAACAACAATTCTTCACAACCTTCGTAAGACAGTTGAACGTGCTGGTATTCAAGTAGAGAATATTATCATCTCTCCTCTTGCAATGACACGTGCTGTTCTAAATGAAGGTGAACGTGAGTTTGGTGCTACTGTTATTGATATGGGTGGCGGTCAAACAACTGTTGCGAGCATGCGTGCTCAAGAACTTCAATTTACCAATATTTATTCTGAAGGTGGCGAGTACATCACTAAGGATATTTCAAAAGTTTTGAAGACTTCAATGCAGATTGCTGAAGCACTTAAGTTCAATTTTGGTAATGCAGATATTGAAGAAGCAAGCGAAACAGAAACTGTCCAAGTAGAAGTTGTAGGTGAGAATTCACCAGTTGAGATTACAGAAAAATACCTTGCTGAGATTATCTCAGCTCGTGTTAAGCATATCCTTGATAGAGTTAAACAAGACTTGACTCGAGGACGTCTACTTGATTTGCCTGGTGGCATTGTCCTTGTAGGTGGAACAGCTATCATGCCAGGTGTGGTTGAAGTTGCTCAAGAAATTTTTGAGACAAATGTTAAACTTTACGTGCCAAATCAAGTTGGTATCCGTAATCCAATGTTTGCAAATGTGATTAGTCTTGTTGAGTATGTTGGTCTTCTTACAGAAGTTGATATCATCGCGCAACAAGCTGTGTCTGGTGAAGAGTATCTTCGTCGTAAACCAATCGACAATGAGGCTCCTTCCTTGAGTTTTGATAGAACTCCTGCTCCAGCACCTCGAGTGGCTCCTCAACCAAATCCTATTCCTGTTGAGAACACTATTGAGGTACCCCTGCCAGTTGAAGAAGAAAATCATGAACAAAAACAAAAACTTGGTGATCGTGTTCGTGGAATTTTCGGCAGTATGTTTGATTAATTGAATCTAGTAAAAGCGAGGAAATAAAATGAGTTTTTCATTTGATAGCGCATCAGTTCAAGGTGCGGTAATTAAAGTTATCGGTGTCGGTGGAGGTGGCGGAAACGCCATCAACCGAATGATTGAAGAAGGTCTTGCTGGTGTTGAATTTATTGCAGCTAATACTGATATTCAAGCACTCAGTTCTTCTAAAGCAGAAACAGTAATCCAATTGGGTCCTAAATTGACTCGTGGTCTTGGTGCCGGAGGTCAACCTGAAGTTGGTCGTAAGGCAGCTGAAGAAAGTGAAGAAACACTTACAGAAGCACTTACAGGAGCTGATATGGTCTTTATCACTGCTGGTATGGGTGGTGGCTCTGGTACAGGGGCAGCACCAGTTATTGCACGTATTGCGAAAAGTTTGGGTGCATTGACAGTTGCAGTTGTGACACGTCCATTTGGATTTGAAGGTAACAAACGTGGTGCCTTTGCTGTCGAAGGGATTCAAGAGTTGCGTGAGCAAGTTGATACCCTTCTTATTATCTCTAACAATAACCTTCTTGAAATCGTTGATAAGAAAACACCTCTTCTTGAAGCTCTTAGTGAAGCAGATAATGTTCTTCGTCAAGGGGTTCAAGGTATTACTGACCTTATCACTAACCCAGGTTTGATTAACCTCGACTTTGCCGATGTGAAAACAGTTATGGCCAATAAAGGTAATGCACTTATGGGTATCGGTATTGGGTCTGGTGAAGAACGTATTGTTGAAGCTGCACGCAAAGCAATCTATTCACCACTTCTTGAAACTACTATTGATGGTGCAGAAGATGTTATCGTTAACGTAACTGGTGGTCTTGATATGACGCTTACAGAAGCAGAAGAAGCTTCTGAAATTGTTGGTCAAGCAGCTGGTAACGGTGTTAACATTTGGCTTGGTACATCAATCGATGATACATTGAAAGATGAAATCCGTGTAACAGTTGTTGCAACTGGTGTTCGCAAAGATCGTGCTGAAAAAGTATCTGGTATCAAAGCTCAACCACGTAAAGTGACTACAGCTCCTTCACAATCATCAGCTCCTACTCAAAAAGTTGTTCAAGAAGAACAACGTCCAGTCTCTCAACCTTCATTTGAACGTCAACCAAATTTTGACTATAATGAAACACCTTCAATGCCACAACCAGGAGTTCGTCCTGCAGCGGCAGCTCCTCAACAGGAGCAGTCAGCTTTTGGTAATTGGGATTTGAGACGTGATAATATTTCTCGTCCTGAAACTGGTCAACTAGATAGTCAATTGACTATGTCTACATTCTCAAGTGATGTCGAAGATGATGATGAATTGGAGACACCACCATTCTTTAAAAATCGTTAATAATGACTGTAGAAGAGAATAAAAATAATGTTTATCAAGCGGTAAAAGAAGCATGTGAAAAGGCTAATCGCTCTAGTGATGAAGTCAATATTATTGCCGTAACCAAATATGTTTCAAGTGATGTCGCTGAGGAATTGGTTCAAACGGGAATTAAGCACATTGCTGAAAATCGCGTTGATAAATTCTTAGATAAGTATCAAGCTTTAAAAAATTATGATTTGACTTGGCACCTTATTGGTACCTTGCAACGTCGTAAAGTAAAGGATGTTATTAATTTAGTTGATTATTTTCATGCTTTGGATTCTGTTAAATTAGCAGAGGAAATTCAAAAGCGTGCCGACCATACTATTAATTGCTTCCTACAAGTTAACGTTTCAGGGGAGGAATCAAAACATGGTTTTTCAGCTGAAGAACTTGATACTGTTCTAAAACAAATTGAAAATCTTGATAACATTTGTATAGTTGGACTAATGACTATGGCTCCAATTGATGCAGATGCTCAAGAACTTGATAAGATTTTTTCTGAGACAAATGAGCTTAGACAATCAATTCAAGAGAAAAAACTAAAGAATGTTCCTTGTGATCAGTTAAGCATGGGGATGAGTCGAGACTATGACATGGCTATTCAGAATGGATCAACCTTTGTCAGAATAGGCAGTGCATTCTTTAAAGAGAACGGAGAATAACCTTATGGCATTAAAAGACGCAATTGATAAAATTGTTTCATATTTTGATACCGACGAAGTAACAGATTATGAAGATGCTGCTAAAGAAGAGGCTAAAGAACGTCCAGTAAAAGTACGTCCAGTAAAAGCACAGAGATCTGTGCAGACACCACCTCCTCGTCAGCAACGTCAACCTGAGCGTTCTCAGGCAACAGTCCCTCCTCGTCGCCAACATGTTAATTCAGACTTACAGGAAACTCAAGTCCTTCGTAGTTTACCTCTGAGTCGTTCACAAGCAAATCAGGGACCACAACAAATGAATACAACTAAAACAACAATTGCAATTAAATATCCTAAAAAGTATGAAGATGCTCAGGAAATTGTAGAACTATTGATTGAAAATGAATGTGTTCTAATCGATTTTCAATATATGTTGGAAGCGCAAGCTCGTCGTTGTCTTGACTTTATTGATGGTGCTAGCAAGGTACTTACGGGCAACTTGCAAAAAGTTGGCTCTTCAATGTATTTGCTTACGCCAATTAATGTCGTAGTTGACATTGAAGAGATTGGTTTGGCTCACGGCAACCAAGAAGCTAATTTCGACTTCGACATGAAGAGACGTTAAGTGATGTCTGTATTACTTTATGTTATTTGGGCACGTGTTGTTAACGTGATAGAGATTCTTCTTGTAGTCTATGCTTTGTTATCCTGGTTTCCAGGAGCTTATGATACTAGCCTTGGAAGAATCATTAGACAAATTGTTCAACCGATTCTCGCACCATTTCGTCGCCTGAATTTAGCTTTTGCTGGTATTGATTTTTCAATAATCGTAATTGTACTTCTACTAAACTTTTCACTTAGAATTCTTAGATTTATTCTACTCTGATGTCAGATATTAAAAAAATTGAACAGCATTACTCGTTAGATGAACGGCCTTTTCTAGAGAAGGTTAGGGGATTTTGTCATTTAGTTGATGAGAGGTACAGTCCTTACTTAACTGATTTCTTGAATCCTCGTGAAATTCAGATTGTTGAAGAGTTGGCTCATTATTACAATTTAAAATTTTTTGTGAGTTCAACTCTTGAATCTGAAGAGTATGGAAGAGTGATACTTGCTCCCGAATATTACGAGCTTGAAGAAGATGACTTTGAAATTAAACGATTAGAAATCTTATATGCGAGACAGTTCAATAAATTGACACACCCAAAAGTTTTGGGAGCGCTGCTTAGTCAGCTTGGTCTTGATCGTCAAGTATTTGGAGATATTATTCTTGATGAAGAAGGACGCGTTCAATTTTACATTGCTTCTCATTTAGCAAGTTATGCGATAATGACTATTACTAAGATTGGTAATGTTTCGGTTACTCTAAAAGAAGTAAGTAAAGACGATTGGATTTCAAATCAAGAAAAGTACTCAAAAACTTTTGTCTTACTTTCCAGTATGCGTCTTGATAATGTGTTGTCGACGGTATTAAACTTATCTCGTTCTAACGCCTTAAAACTTATTGCTTCAGGAAAAGTAAAATTAAATTATAGACAAGTTGAGAAGGCTGATCAGGCAGTTATTATTGGTGATATGATTTCGATTAGAGGTTATGGTCGATTTCGACTAGCTCAACAAGACGGATTTTCAAAGTCCGGGAAAGCTAAAATCGTTATTGAAAGTCTGTTAAGACGGAGAAAAAAGTAGTTATTTAATTTAAACCATTAAATATGGTAATGAAAAATAAAGGAGGCCTGTAATGGCTATTACAGCACTTGATATTAAAGATAAACAGTTTACAACTAAATTTCGTGGATATAATGAGCAAGAAGTTGATGAATTTCTTGATATTATTGTAGACGATTATGAAGATTTAGTTCGTGACAATCGTGAACTTGCTGCTCGTGTAAAAGAGCTTGAAGAAAAATTGGCTTATTTTGATGAAATGAAAGAATCATTGAGTCAATCAGTTATTTTGGCTCAAGAAACAGCAGAAAAAGTTAAAGCTTCAGCGGCTGACGAATCAGCTAACTTGATTAATAAGGCTAACTTCAATGCTACTCATTTGGTTGAAGAAGCTAAATCTAAGGCATCTGAAATTCTTCGTGATGCAACAGATGAAGCCAAACGTGTTGCCATCGAAACAGAAGAACTTAAACGTCAAAGTCGTGTCTTCCACCAACGCCTATTGGCTGCAGTTGAAGGTCAGCTTAGCTTAGCAAGTGCTCCAGAATGGGGTGAATTGTTGCAACCAACAGCTATTTATCTTCAAAATTCAGATGCTGCCTTTAAAGAAGTTGTTGAAAAAGTTTTGGATGAGCATGTACCTGATTCAAATGATGCAGCTTCATTTGATGCAACTCGTCAATTCACTCCTGATGAAATGGCTGAACTTCAACGTCGCGTTGCTGAAAGTAATAAGCAAGTTGAAGATTTCTCTAGTCCAGAAGTTGATGAAACAAACGAAGTTGTTTCAACTCCAGTTGAGTTTGGTATTCCAGACACTTTCGAGAGTGAAGTGGCAGATTTCCCAACTTCAGCACCAGTAGATGAAGATTTTGATTTGCAACCTGAGACAACAGGTGAAATTAATCTAAACGAAACACAAACGTTTAAATTGAATATTAGCGAATAAGAAAAATACAACTTACCAAGTATATTAACAGCGAGTGGGAGATGGTGTGAGTCCCACATTCCCTATTTGGATAGTTATCATTTTCAAGCATTCTAACTGAAATAAGTAAGTTAGAAGGATGGTCCTCCTTACGGACATATGAGGGAGCAAATTCTTTTGCTCTGAATTAAGGTGGTACCACGAGCTTTCGTCCTTTTTGATGAAGGCTCTTTTTATTTAGTAAATTAAATTAAAGAGGAGATATAATGAAACTCAAAGAAACCTTAAATCTAGGTAAGACAGCCTTTCCAATGCGAGCTGGACTTCCTAACAAAGAACCAATCTGGCAAAAAGAGTGGGAAGATGCTAAGATGTATCAACGTCGTCAAGAGTTGAACCAAGGTAAACCTCACTTCACTCTTCATGATGGTCCTCCCTATGCCAATGGTAATATTCACGTTGGACATGCGATGAATAAAATTTCTAAGGATATCATTGTGCGTTCAAAATCAATGTCTGGTTTCTATGCTCCTTACGTTCCTGGTTGGGATACGCATGGTCTTCCAATTGAACAAGTGTTGGCAAAACAAGGTGTGAAACGTAAAGAACTTGATCGTGCTGAATATCTTAAGATGTGTCGCGATTATGCACTTTCACAAGTTGACAAACAACGTGAAGATTTCAAACGTCTTGGTGTTTCGGCTGATTGGGATAACCCATATGTTACTTTGACACCAGATTATGAAGCAGCTCAGATTCGTGTCTTTGGTGAGATGGCTAAAAAAGGTTACATCTATCAAGGTGCAAAACCAGTTTATTGGTCATGGTCATCAGAATCAGCGCTTGCTGAAGCAGAAATTGAGTATCATGATTTGGTTTCAACTTCACTTTACTATGCCAATAAGGTTAAGGATGGTAAAGGAGTACTAGACACAGATACATATATCGTAGTTTGGACAACAACACCATTTACAGTAACAGCTTCACGTGGTTTGACTGTTGGTGCTGATATCGAATACGTTCTCGTAAAACCTGCCGGAGAAGACCGCAAATTTGTTGTTGCTTCTGAATTACTTAATAGTCTTTCTGAGAAATTCGGTTGGACAGATGTGGAAGTACTTCAATCATACCGTGGTGAAGAATTAAATAAAATTGTGACTGAGCACCCATGGGATACAGAAGTTGATGAGCTTGTTATTCTTGGTGACCACGTTACTACAGATTCAGGTACAGGTATCGTCCATACGGCTCCTGGTTTTGGTGAGGATGACTATAACGTAGGTATTGCTAATGGTCTTGAAGTTGCCGTAACCGTTAATGAGCGTGGTATCATGATGGAAAATGCTGGACCTGATTTTGAAGGTCAGTTCTACGATAAAGTGGCTCCAATTGTTATGGAAAAACTCGGCGATTTACTCCTTGCTAAAGAAGAAATCTCACACTCATACCCATTCGACTGGCGTACGAAGAAACCAATTATCTGGCGTGCAGTACCACAATGGTTTGCATCTGTTTCTAAATTCCGTCAAGAGATTCTGGATGAGATTGAAAAAGTTAAATTCCATTCTGAGTGGGGTAAAGTTCGTCTCTACAACATGATTCGTGACCGTGGTGACTGGGTAATCTCTCGTCAGCGTGCTTGGGGTGTGCCACTCCCAATCTTCTATGCTGAAGATAAAACACCAATCATGACTGAAGAAACTATCGAACATGTGGCTAAACTTTTCGAAGAACACGGTTCAGTTATTTGGTGGGAACGTGATGCCAAAGATCTTCTTCCAGAAGGTTTTACACATCCTGGCTCACCAAACGGCGAGTTTACTAAAGAAACTGACATTATGGACGTATGGTTTGACTCAGGCTCATCATGGAACGGTGTTGTTGTTAACCGTCCTGAGTTAACTTATCCAGCTGACCTCTATCTCGAAGGTTCAGACCAATACCGTGGATGGTTTAATTCATCTCTTATTACATCTGTTGCCAATAATGGTGTTGCACCATATAAACAACTCTTGTCTCAAGGTTTTGCGCTTGATGGTAAGGGTGAGAAGATGTCTAAATCGCTCGGTAACACAATTGCTCCTAGTGATGTTGAGAAACAATTTGGTGCTGAAATTCTTCGTCTTTGGGTAACAAGTGTTGATACAACTAATGACGTTCGTATCTCAATGGATATCCTTAGCCAAGTATCAGAATCTTATCGTAAGATTCGTAACACACTTCGTTTCTTGATTGCCAATACCTCTGACTTCAATCCAACAACTGATGCTGTAGCCTTTGAAGACTTGCGTTCTGTAGATCAGTACATGACTATTCGATTTAACCAATTGGTTAAGACTATTCGTGATGCCTATGCAAACTTTGAGTTCTTGATCATCTACAAAGCCTTGGTTAACTTTATTAACGTTGAGTTATCTGCATTCTATCTTGATTTTGCCAAAGATGTGGTTTATATTGAGAGTGCGGAATCACTTGAACGTCGTCAAATGCAAACAGTCTTCTACGATATTCTTGTCAAGATTACAAAACTATTGACACCAATCCTTCCTCACACTGCAGAAGAAATTTGGTCATATCTTGAATTTGAAACAGAAGACTATGTTCAATTGTCAGAGTTGCCAGAAGCAGAAGATTTTGTGGGTCAAGATGCACTTCTTGAAAGATGGAATGCCTTCATGGATTTCCGTGGCCAAGCTCAAAAAGCTTTGGAAGAAGCTCGTAATGAAAAAGTTATTGGTAAATCGCTTGAAGCTCATTTGACTATCTATCCTGATGATGAAGTCAAAGAACTTATTGAAGGTTTGAACACTAACCTTGCTCAACTTTTGATTGTTTCAGCATTGACTATTGCTGAAGGAGAAGCACCTGAATCTGCTGTAAGCTTTGAAGGCGTGGCATTCACAGTAGAACGTGCTACAGGTGATGTCTGTGACCGTTGTCGTCGTATCGATCCAACTACTAAAGAACGCAGCTACAACGCGACTATCTGTGATCACTGTGCTAGCATTGTTGAAGAAAACTTTGCTGAAGGTGTAGCAGAAGGTTTTGAAGTAAAAGCAAAATAAAATAAAAAGAGTTCACCGTGAACTCTTTTTTCTATTTGTTTTTCGAATATGGTATTGAACACAATAAAAAACTAGCTCAGCTAGTTTTTTATTATAGTCCGTAGTTATAATCATCGTCTTGCATGGCTTCGACAGTTCCTAGAAGGTAACCATTACCAACTTGAGAGAAGAAGTCGTGGTTAGATGTTCCTGTAGAAATACCATTCATAACGATTGGGTTAACATCGTTCGCACTATCTGGGAAGAGTGGATCTTGTCCCAGGTTCATAAGAGCCTTGTTGGCGTTGTAACGAAGGAAAGTCATAACTTCCTCAGTCCATCCAACACCATCATAAAGCGATTTAGTGTAGAGCTCTTCATTTTCATACAATTGATAGAGGAGATCATACATCCATTCACGGAAACTTTCTTGCTCTTCTTCAGGCAATTCGTTGAATCCAAGTTGGAATTTATAGCCAATATAGGTTCCGTGAACAGATTCGTCACGGATAATGAGCTTGATAATTTCAGCAACGTTAGCTAGCTTGTTATTACCAAGATAATAGAGTGGAGTGAAGAACCCTGAATAGAAAAGGAAAGTTTCAAGATATGTTGAAGCAACCTTTTTCTGAAGAGGCGTTCCATTTTCATAGATATCGTTAATGATTTTCGCCTTGGTTTGGAGGTATTTGTTACTGTTAGTCCACTCGAAAATTTCTTCAATTTCAGATTTAGTATTCAAAGTTGAGAAGATTGAAGAGTAGGATTTGGCGTGAACAGACTCCATGAACTGAATGTTGTTCAATACAGCTTCTTCATGAGGTGTACGGACGTCTGCACGAATGGCTTCAACACCAGTTTGAGATTGCATGGTATCTAGCAATGTTAAACCACCGAAAACTTTTCCAACCAAATCTTTTTCTTCAGTGGAAAGTTTACGCCAGTCATCAAGGTCATTTGAAAGTGGGATACGTGTATCTAGCCAAAATTGCTCGGTCAATTTTTCCCAGGTAGATTTATCAATCGCATCTTCGATTTCATTCCAGTTAATGGCTTTGTAGTAAGTTTCCATTAGAAACCTCTTTCTTTATTGATATCGTTACTATTTTATCATAATTCAAAATCATGATATAGTTTTTTTGAGTTGATCTATTAAAAAAGTCGGCGAACCGACCTTTTAATACATTTTGTAAATAAGAGTAGTGAAGTTGCTATCGTTAAATCACTATCTTAAATGACACAGCTTTCACATTGGTTAGAACCAACCTCTTCCCCATCATCTGTATAAGTACGGATGTAGTAGATTGATTTAATTCCTTTGTTAAAGGCGTAGTTACGAAGGATAGAAAGGTCACGAGTTGTTTGTTTATTTTCTGTTTTCCATTCGTAAATTTCTTTTGGTAACTCACTACGCAAGAATAGGGTTAATGACAAACCTTGATCAACGTGTTCAGTCGCAGCGGCATAGACGTCGATAACTTTACGCATGTCCATGTCGTAGGCTGAGGTGTAGAAAGGAATTGTGTCTGTTGAAAGACCGTTGGCCGGATAGTAAATTTTTCCGATTTTCTTTTCTTGACGTTCTTCAATACGTTGTGTAATTGGATGGATAGAAGCAGAACAGTCATTAATATAAGAGATTGAGCCATTTGGTGCAACAGCCAAACGGTTTTGATGGTAGAGTCCATCTTTCTTAACGAGTTCACGTAGTTCTTCCCAATCTTTGGCTTGTGGGATGAAGTGACCATCGAAAAGTTCTTTGATACGGTCAGATTTAGGAACGTATTGACCTGTAACGTATTTATCAAAGTAAGAACCATCAGCATATTTTGATTTTTCAAAACCGACAAAGGTTTCTTGACGTTCGCGGGCAATATTGTTAGATTCAACCAAAGTCCAGTAGTTCATAAGCATGAAGTAGATATTAGTGAATTCAACAGATTCGGGGCTACCATACTCGATATGGTGTTTAGCAAGGTAAGAGTGAAGCCCCATAGCTCCTAAACCAAAGGTATGAGCTTGTTGGTTACCATTTTTGATGGATGGTACAGCATCAATACTTGAACTATCTGTAACAAAGGTAAGTGCACGTGTCATAGCCTTAATCGAACGTCCGAAGTCAGGAGATGTCATCATGTTAAGGATATTAGTTGATCCAAGGTTACATGAAATATCTGTACCGAGTTTGACAAACTCTTGTGCATCGTTAAGTTCACTTGGTGTTTGAACTTGGAGAATTTCAGAACAGAGGTTGGACATGACGATCTTACCATCAATTGGGTTGTGTCGATTGGCTGTATCAACATTGACAATATATGGATAACCTGATTCTTGTTGGAGTTTAGAAATTTCAGTTTCTAGCTCACGTGCATTAATCTTGGTTTTTGTAATATTGGGATTGGCCACCAACTCATCATACATAGCTGTAATATCAATGTAGTTATATGGTTTACCATACTCTTTTTCGACTGAGTAAGGGCTGAAGAGGTACATATCTTCATTATTACGTGCCAACTCGTAGAATTTATCTGGAACTGTAACACCAAGTGATAGTGTCTTAACACGCACCTTCTCATCGGCATTCTCTTTCTTAGTAGAAAGGAAGGCAAGGATATCTGGGTGGAAAACATCCAGGTAAACAACACCAGCACCTTGACGTTGGCCAAGTTGGTTTGAGTAAGAGAAGCTATCTTCAAAAAGCTTCATAACAGGTACGACACCAGAGGCTGCCCCAGCGTATCCTTTGATAGGAGCACCAGCTTCACGTAGATTGGATAGGCTAATACCTACCCCACCACCAATACGTGATAACTGGAGGGCCGAGTTGATAGAACGTCCGATTGAATTCATGTCATCCGTTACTTGAATAAGGAAACATGACACGAGTTCACCACGACGGCTACGTCCAGCATTTAGAAATGAAGGAGTAGCAGGTTGGTAACGTTGGTGAATCATTTCGTTAGCAAGGTCACTAGCAAGGTTTTCATCACCATCAGCAAAGTAAAGGGCGTTGAAAAGAACGCGATCTTCAATACTTTCGAGGTAAGACTCGCCATCGTTTGTTTTGAGGGCATATTGTTGGTAGAACTTGTAGGCTGCCATGAAAGATTGGAAGCGGAATTTTTGAGAATGAATTTCTGCAGACAACTTTTCGATGAAAGCAGGTTCGTATTTACCGATGAATTCAGACTCGATATAATCGTTCTCAATCAAATAATTAATTTTATCTGTGATGCTGTTGAATGCCATTGAATTTGGCTTAACGTTTTCAAGGAAGAAGGCACGAAGTGCTTCTTTGTCCTTATGCAAAGGAATTTGACCGTTAACAGGACGGTTAATTTCGTTGTTGAGGCGGAAGTATGAGACATCGCCAAGATTTTTTAAAGACATAATACAGATACCAGGCTCAGTTTAATAGTATATTAAGGTTAAAATATTAAACTAAGCAAACAAGTTCCTTTCTATTTAAAAACTTGATAATTAAAGGATTTCTTTAAGTTTAGTCGGTTGAAAACCTGAAAAGACGATATCGCCTGCTTCAATAACTGGAGCAGCAGTGAAACCAAGACTTTTTACGTAATCGATTTTTTCTGGTTGTTCATCAATGTTGATTTCTTCGAAATCAGCACCTTCCTTTTCCAAGAATTTTTTAGTCATTTTGCACTGCATGCAGTTGTTTTTAGAAAACAATGTAATCTTTGCCATTGCAAATACTCCTTTATAAAAAGATTTTAAGTGACTAGGAGTCACTTTTTCAACTCTAATAGAATACCCAAAATATTGGGAAAAATCAAGCTAAATATCTTAAGGAGATACAATATTTTGTGTTTAGTATTGAAACACAACCCTATATCTTGTGTTTCAAAGGCTTTTTTAAGTTCTCTAAATTAAATAGAATTTGTTTATGAAAATGGCTAAAAAAGAAATATCTCACCATAAATGTTATATAATATGACATCAAAATGCCAATTCTATTTGTTTTTTCAAAAAAAACAGTGTAGAATAAAGAAAATTTTTAACTAATGGAGGTTCAAGTATGCAAGAATACTGTTCAAATCTAACTGTAAATGGTAAGACATTCTCTTTCTATGATCTCGAAAAAGCAGCGAAATTTCATGATGTTAAGGTCGGAGAACTACCTTATACCATTCGAATCCTACTTGAAAGTCTCCTCCGAAAAAAAGATGGCGTCGATGTTAAGGAATCTCACATTGCTGATCTAATGAAATTTCCGAATTTTCCAACAATTTCTGAAGTGCCTTTTAAACCAAGTCGTGTTATCTTACAAGATTTTACAGGAGTTCCTGTTGTTGTTGATTTAGCTTCAATGCGTGATGCTATAGTGGCTAATGGTGGTAAAGCCGAATTTATTAATCCCGAGATTCCAGTAGATTTGGTCATCGACCACTCTGTCCAAGTAGATTCATATGGATGTGATACTGCTCTTGAAGATAATATCAATCTAGAGTTTAAACGTAATAACGAGCGCTATGAATTTCTTAAGTGGGCTGAACAGTCTTTTGAAAATTACCGTGCGGTTCCACCAGCAACAGGGATTATTCACCAGGTTAATATTGAATTTTTGAGCGATGTCATTATTGAAAATGATGGGCTCCTATATCCTGACTCTATGTTTGGTACAGATAGTCACACGACTATGATTAATGGTATTGGCGTTCTTGGTTGGGGTGTTGGTGGAATTGAAGCTGAAGCAGCTATGCTAGGTGAAGCGTCTTATTTCCCAATTCCAGAGGTTATTGGTGTACATCTGACAGGAGAGCTGCCTAAAATTGCCACAGCAACAGATTTGGCTCTCAAGATTACTCAGGTGCTTCGTTCTGAAAATGTGGTTGGTAAATTTGTTGAGTACTTTGGACCTGGCTTGAAGAGTTTATCTCTAGCTGACCGTGCTACTGTCGCTAATATGGCACCGGAATATGGTGCGACTTGTGGTTATTTTCCTATTGATGACGAGACTCTTAACTACATGCGTTTAACTAATCGTGATGAGGAACATATCCAAGTCACTGAAGCCTATACAAAAGCCAATCATCTTTTCTATGATCCAAGTAAAGAAGCCAAGTATACTAAGATTGTTGAAGTCGATTTGTCATCTATTAAACCTTCTATCTCAGGTCCTAAACGTCCACAAGATTTGATTCTCTTATCTGATGCTAAGCAAGAATTTCAAGATGCAGTGGTACGTGAAGCAGGTGTCCGTGGTTTCGGTTTGGATAATGAAGAGTTAGCAAAAACTGCAAAAGTTGATTTTGAGGATCATTCAGAAACAATTCAAACGGGTCATGTTGCCATTGCAGCAATCACATCATGTACCAATACCTCAAATCCGTACGTTCTTATGGCAGCCGGTCTTTTAGCTAAAAAAGCGGTTGAGAAAGGATTAAAAGTCTCTCCAACAGTCAAGACCTCTTTGGCGCCTGGATCTAAAGTCGTTACAGGTTATCTCAAAGCTTCAGGCTTGCAAACCTATCTAGATAAGCTTGGCTTTAACTTGGTAGGTTATGGTTGCACAACTTGTATTGGTAACTCAGGAGATTTACGTCCTGAAGTGGCTAAGGCTATTGTAGACAATGACCTCCTAGCGAGTGCTGTATTGTCAGGAAATCGTAATTTTGAAGGGCGTATTAATCCACTTGTTAAAGCGAATTTCTTGGCTAGTCCACCATTAGTTGTTGCTTATGCCTTGGCTGGTAACACGAATATTGATTTGACAACTGAGCCTCTAGGCTTTGACGACAATGGTCAAGCTGTTTATTTAGAGGAGATTATGCCATCTCGTGATGACATTGAGACTTATGTTGATAAATACGTCACCCGTCAACTCTTCCAAGATGAATATGCCAGTGTCTTTTCTGATAGCGAGAAGTGGAATGCCATTCCTACTGAACAAAATCAAAATTATAAATGGAATCAAAACTCTACCTATATTCAAAACCCACCTTACTTTGATGCTTTAGGAGATGATTTGAGTATTAAACCATTGAATGATTTGAAGGTTTTGGCTAAATTTGGAGATACGGTTACAACAGACCATATTTCTCCAGCGGGTAATATTGCTAGAAATAGTCCAGCAGCTCGTTATTTGACTGAGAATGGTGTTGATTATCAAGAATTTAATTCTTATGGTAGCCGTCGTGGAAATCACGAAGTCATGATGCGAGGAACTTTTGCTAATATTCGTATCAAGAATGAGCTAGCAGATGGAAAAATTGGTGGATATACTAAATATGATGGTGATATTCTACCTATATATGATGCTGCTATGAAATATAAAGAAGCTAATCAAGATACGCTTGTAATTGCTGGTAAGGATTATGGTATGGGCTCTAGTCGTGACTGGGCTGCTAAAGGTGCAAATCTCCTTGGTGTAAAAGTAGTGCTTGCTGAGAGTTTTGAGCGTATTCACCGTTCAAATCTAGTTATGATGGGGATTTTACCAGTACAATTTATGGAAGGGGAAAATGCTGAAAGTCTTGGATTGACAGGGCATGAGACCTTTAGCTTCGATCTTTCAGAAAATCCAGGTGTCCATGATGTTATCACTGTTACAGCTTCAACACCTGAACAAACCAAAACCTTTAAAGCCTTGGTACGCTTCGATGCAGATGCTGATATTCGCTACTATAAAAATGGTGGTATCTTACCAATGGTTGTAAGAAAAAAATTGAAGGGAGCCTAATATGACAACAGTTGAAATTAATGGACTTAAGGATATGATTGCCTGTAATACTAGGATTTCATCTATTATTGATGACCATTTATCCTATGCAGGATATGATATTTCCGAGTTTATGGAAAATAAAGCGTCTTTTGAGGAAGTGATTTATCTCTTATGGAATGGTCATCTTCCTACGCAAATGGAACTCAAGTATTTTGAAGCTGAGTTGCGTAAGAACTATGACATTTCAGATGCTGTAGAACAATGCATTCTTATCCAATCTCGTCCACATTTGCACCCAATGAGTGTTTTACGTTCAACAGTTTCACTACTTGGGGTATACAATGTGGATGCTGAGGAGAAATCCATGGAAGCCGTTTATCAGCAAAGTATTGAATTGATGGCTAAATTGCCAACAATTATTACGACTTTTGCACGCTTACGCACTGGTAAAATGCCCCTCAAACCAAGAGAAGATTTAGGTTTTGCTGCTAATTTTCTTTACATGCTGAATGGTGTTGAACCTTCTGAAATTGAAGTTGAGGCTATGAATAAGGCCTTAATTCTACATGCTGATCATGAGTTGAATGCTTCAACTTTTGCAGCGCGTGTTTGTGCTTCGACTCTGACAGATATTTATTCTTGTGTTACAACAGCTATTGGTGCTCTAAAAGGTCCCCTGCATGGTGGGGCTAATGAACGCGTCTTTGATATGCTTAAAGAAATCCGCGAATCAGGTGATGTTTATGCTTACTTGCAGGAAAAACTTGACTCTAAAGAGAAAATCATGGGATTTGGGCACCGTGTATACAAGAAACAGGACCCTCGTGAAATTTTCTTAAGAGATATGGCTAAAAAGTTGACAGAGGGTACCGAGAATGAAGAATTCTTTAATATGTCTCAAGAAATTGAAGAGTTCATGAAAGATAAGAAGGGATTAATTCCCAATGTAGACTTCTATTCAGCCACCGTATATCATACTCTAGGAATTGACAGCGATATCTTCACACTTATCTTTGCAATGAGTCGTGTTGCCGGCTGGATTGCTCATATTCAAGAGCAGCAAAAAAATAACAAATTGATTCGTCCTCGCTCACAGTATATTGGACAAGAAAATATGACCTATATTCCTTTAGAAAAACGCTAGGGAGGAAAGCTATATGGCAGAAAAAATCGTAATGACAAATGGACAGCTTCAAGTTTCTGATAGTCCAATTATCCCTTTTATTGAAGGGGATGGTGTTGGAGATGATATCTGGAAGAATGCCCAAGCAATCTTTGATAAAGCAGTAGAAGTAGCCTATGAAGGAAAGCGTCAAATTGAGTGGCAAGAGCTCCTAGCTGGTAAGAAGGCTTATGATAAAACAGGGGAATGGTTGCCGAAAAAAACATTGGAGACTATTCGAGAAAGTTTAGTTGCTATTAAGGGTCCGCTTGAGACGCCAGTAGGTGGAGGGATTCGTTCTTTAAATGTAGCTTTACGTCAAGAACTTGATCTCTACGCTTGTGTTAGACCGGTTCGTTACTTTGAAGGAGTAGCAAGTCCGCTTAAGGAACCTGAAAAAACGAATATTACTATTTTTCGTGAAAATACTGAAGATATTTATGCGGGAATTGAATGGGAAGCGGGAACAACAGATGTTAAGCGCGTGATTGAGTTTCTCCAGACAGAAATGAATGTTAGTAAAATTCGCTTCCCAGAATCAAGTAGTATCGGAATCAAGCCAATTTCAATAGAAGGAAGTAAACGTCTCATTCGCTCGGCTATCGACTATGCTCTCAAGAACAATCTAAAAAAAGTGACCTTAGTTCATAAGGGGAATATTCAAAAATTTACAGAAGGTGGCTTCCGTAAATGGGGTTATGAAGTGGCTCAGGAAGAATATAAAGAAGAATTGCTGACTGGTCGTTTAGAGATTAATGATATAATCGCGGATAACTTTCTACAACAGATTCTTTTAAATCCAGAAAAATTTGATGTTGTTGCCTTAACCAACTTGAATGGTGATTATGCCAGTGACGCCTTAGCTGCACAAGTTGGCGGTATCGGCATTTCCCCTGGAGCCAACATTAACTATCAAACAGGCCATGCTATTTTTGAAGCAACACATGGAACAGCTCCGGATATCGCAGATCAAGATAAGGCTAATCCTTGCTCAGTTCTATTATCTGGCTGCATGCTTCTAGATTATATTGGTTGGACTGAGGCAGCTCAACTGATTACAAGTGCTATTGAAAAGACATTTAAAGCTGATATCTTTACAGCTGACTTAGCATTTGGAAAACAAGCTTATTCAACGAGTGCCTTTAGCAATCAAATTCTTTCAATTATGTGATTGTTTTTGCTCGAAAATGAAAATTAACGATTGAAAACACCATGAAAGAAATTTTCTGAAAATGTTGTAAATAACTAGAGACTAGTATTTGCTTATGTTTAAAAAATTGAAAATGAGCAGTAAAATGAGAGATAGGCTTTTGAAAAACTTGTAGAAAGTACGTTTTAACCTTGATAATCTCAATTAGCTATGTTATAATTCTAAATTGTAAGGGTTATCATTGATAACTCAAATATTCCAAACTAAGAAGGAGAATCCATTATGGCTTCTAAAGATTTCCACATTGTTGCAGAAACAGGTATCCACGCACGTCCAGCTACTTTGCTTGTTCAAACAGCTAGCAAATTTGCTTCAGATATCACTCTTGACTACAAAGGTAAAGCAGTTAACCTTAAATCAATCATGGGTGTTATGAGCCTTGGTGTTGGTCAAGGTGCTGACGTAACTATCTCTGCAGAAGGTGCTGATGCTGATGATGCAATCGCAGCAATCGCAGAAACAATGACAAAAGAAGGATTGGCATAAGAATATGACAGAAATGCTTAAAGGAATCGCAGCATCTGATGGTGTTGCAGTTGCTAAGGCATATCTGCTTGTTCAACCGGACTTGTCATTTGAAACTGTAACAGTTGAAGATACAAGTGCAGAAGAGGCTCGTCTAGATGCTGCTCTAGCGGCGTCACAAGACGAGCTTTCTGTTATCCGTGAAAAAGCAGTTGAAAGCCTTGGTGAAGAAGCGGCAGCCGTTTTTGACGCTCACTTGATGGTTCTTGCTGACCCAGAAATGACTGGTCAAATTAAAGAAACTATCCGTGCTAAACAAGTTAATGCTGAAGCTGCTTTGACAGAAGTAACAGACATGTTTATCGCTATTTTTGAAGGTATGGAAGATAACCCATACATGCAAGAACGTGCAGCGGATATTCGTGACGTTACAAAACGTGTGCTTGCTAACTTGCTTGGTAAGAAATTGCCTAACCCGGCAACAATCAACGAAGAATCAATCGTTGTTGCTCATGACTTGACACCATCTGATACAGCTCAGTTGAACAAAAAGTACGTAAAAGCCTTTGTTACTAACATCGGTGGACGTACAAGTCACTCAGCTATCATGGCGCGTACACTTGAAATCGCAGCCGTTCTTGGAACAAATAACATCACAGAACTTGTCAAAGATGGTGATGTTTTGGCTGTTTCAGGTATTACTGGTGAAGTTGTTATCAACCCAACTGAAGAGCAAATTGCTGAGTTCAAAGCAGCTGGTGAAGCTTACGCTAAACAAAAAGCTGAATGGGCTCTCCTTAAAGATGCTCAAACAGTTACTGCTGATGGAAAACATTTCGAATTGGCTGCTAACATCGGTACACCTAAAGACGTTGAAGGTGTAAATGATAACGGTGCAGAAGCTGTTGGTCTCTATCGTACAGAATTCTTGTATATGGATTCTCAAGACTTCCCAACTGAAGATGACCAATATGAAGCTTACAAAGCAGTTCTTGAAGGTATGAACGGTAAACCTGTTGTCGTTCGTACAATGGATATCGGTGGGGATAAAGAACTCCCTTACTTCGATCTTCCTAAAGAAATGAACCCATTCTTAGGTTACCGTGCTTTGCGTATCTCTATCTCTGAAACTGGTAATCAAATGTTCCGTACACAATTGCGTGCTTTGCTTCGTGCATCTGTTCACGGTAAATTGCGTATCATGTTCCCAATGGTTGCTTTGTTGACTGAGTTCCGTACTGCTAAAGGTATTCTTGAAGAAGAAAAAGCTAAATTGGTTGCTGAAGGTGTTGCCGTTGCAGACGATATCGAAGTAGGTATCATGATTGAAATCCCAGCTGCAGCTATGCTTGCTGACCAATTTGCTAAGGAAGTTGATTTCTTCTCAATTGGTACAAATGACCTTATCCAATACACAATGGCTGCTGACCGTATGAACGAACAAGTTTCATACCTTTACCAACCATATAACCCATCAATCCTTCGTTTGATTAACAATGTTATCAAAGCGGCTCATGCTGAAGGTAAATGGGCTGGTATGTGTGGTGAAATGGCCGGTGACCAAACTGCTGTTCCACTTCTTGTTGGAATGGGCTTGGATGAGTTCTCAATGTCAGCGACATCTGTTCTTCGTACACGTAGCTTGATGAAGAAACTTGACACAGCTAAAATGGAAGAATACGCTAACCGTGCTCTTACTGAATGTGCAACAATGGAAGAAGTTCTTGAACTTTCAAAAGAATACGTTAACGTAGACTAATCATAAAAAGTGGAGGCTTAGGCTTTCACTTTTTTTATATCTAAACGGAGACAAAATAATTGACTCATTCTTTAGTTAGGAGTAGAATACGGCTAACCTAGGTTAACAATTTTAACTATTTTTTGTCAAAATTTTCTGAATAATTCTCGTTTAAATCTTGGAATATTTCTAAAAAAATGATAAAATAGGTCTTATAATAGATAAAAGGAGTTACTATCTTGGCTAAACAATACAAAAACTATGTCAATGGTGAGTGGAAAACATCTGAAAACGAAATTACTATCTATGCACCTGCAAACGGTGAGGAACTTGGATCAGTTCCAGCAATGAGTCAAGCTGAAGTAGACGAAGTCTACGCAGCAGCTAAAGCAGCACTCCCAGCATGGCGTGCGCTTTCATATGCTGAACGTGCAGCATACCTTCATAAAGCAGCAGATATCTTGGAACGTGATGCAGAAAAGATCGGTCAAGTTCTTTCTAAAGAAATCTCTAAAGGTTTGAAATCAGCAATCGGTGAAGTCGTTCGTACTGCTGAAATCATCCACTATGCAGCTGAAGAAGGTTTGCGTTTGGAAGGTGAAGTACTTGAAGGTGGTGCCTTTGACGCTGGTAGCAAGAAAAAAATCGCTGTTGTTCGTCGCGAACCAGTAGGTCTTGTCCTTGCTATTTCACCATTTAACTATCCAGTAAACTTGGCTGGTTCTAAAATTGCTCCTGCCTTGATTGCTGGTGACGTTGTTGCCTTCAAACCACCAACACAAGGTTCTATCTCAGGTCTTCTTTTGGTTGAAGCATTTGTTGAAGCTGGTATCCCTGCAGGTGTCTTGAACTCTATCACAGGTCGTGGTTCTGTTATCGGTGACTACATCGTTGAACACAAAGCAGTTGATTTCATCAACTTCACAGGTTCAACACCAGTTGGTGAAAACATCGGTCGTTTGGCAGCTATGCGTCCAATCATGCTTGAACTTGGTGGTAAAGATGCCGCTATCGTTCTTGAAGATGCTGATCTTGACTTGACTGCTAAAAACATTGTTGCTGGTGCCTTTGACTATTCAGGTCAACGTTGTACAGCTATCAAACGTGTCCTTGTAATGGATAGCGTTGCAGATGAATTGGTAGAAAAAGTAACTGCTTTGGTAGGTAATATCACTGTTGGTATGCCTGAAGAAAGCGCAAGCGTTACACCGCTTATCGATACAAAAGCTGCTGACTTCGTTCAAGGTTTGATTGATGATGCAGTTGAACAAGGTGCTACTGCTAAAACTGAATTGAAACGTGAAGGTAACCTTATTTACCCAGCAGTCTTTGACCATGTAACAACTGATATGCGTCTTGCTTGGGAAGAACCATTTGGTCCAGTATTGCCATTCATCCGTGTATCTTCAGTTGAAGAAGCAATCAAGATTTCTAACGAATCTGAATTTGGACTTCAAGGTGCTGTCTTCACACAAGATTACCCACGTGCATTTGCAATTGCTGAACAACTTGAAGTTGGTACAGTTCACATCAACAACAAAACACAACGTGGTACAGATAACTTCCCATTCCTTGGTGTTAAAGGATCTGGTGCCGGAACTCAAGGTGTGAAATACTCTATCGAAGCTATGACTCGTGTGAAATCAACAGTATTTGATATCGCAAACTACTAAGAGTGTAGCTATTCAATCATTAAAAAAGTGTAAAGAGTCCCAATAAT